>JAEUJR010000172.1 GCA_016793585.1 Archangium sp. | reverse complement strand
GCTGACGACACCGAGGGTGTGCAGCGTGTCGGTGGGCACGGGCCCGAGCAGCTTGCCGACGAGGCTGGTGACGGGCTCCCACGACGAGAAGTCGATGCCCTGCTCGCGCAGGTGCGAGGCACCGAAGATGAACTCGCTGATCATCAGCGTGCCGATGAAGCCGAGAATGAGCAGCGCTTCGTTCGACTTCGTGAGGCGGTCGGGCTTCACGACGAGGCGCAGGAAGCCGAAGTAGCTGACGCCAATGAGGGCGCCCGCGGCCACGAGGTCTTTCAGGAAGAGATAGGCGGCGTAGGGCGTCTTGAGCGCGGCGTAATCGGTCCAGAACGGGTCTGACAGGTTCGAGAGCACCGAGAGCGCGCTCGACGAGAAGCCCATGACGAAGAGCATCACCGTGCGCAGCGCGAGCACCACGAAGGCGCTGAAGATGAGCACGTGCATGAAGCCGGGCACGAACTCCTCGGGGTCGACCATGCGCTTCTGACCGAAGCCGAAGATGGCGAGGGCCTTGAGCCGGTCGCCTTTGCGGTCGAGGCGGTTGCCCGGCTCGGCCTTGAGCGAGGCCATGGCGCGCAGGCGGCCCAGCATGGTCTTCGTGAAGAAGCCGACGCCGACGAGGACGAGCAGGCCAGTGAAGATCGGATTCATGGGCGGGGGAGGTAGCAGAACTGCGGGGGTGACGCTCGTGTGTCGACGAGGGCCGGCTGGCGCCACTGAGACGAGCGATGAGTTCTGCTCAGGCCGTCTTCGGCACCACCCGCACGTCGACCGGCAGGCCGCTGCGCACGCTCTGGGTGACGACGCAGAAGTCTTCGAAGACGTCGATGGCGTCGTCGACGGCCGCGGCGCTCGACTCCGAGCCGACCATGGGTGTCACGTTCACCTTCACGCCGAGAATGCGCAGGCGGTTCTGCTCGTTGCGGCCGAGCTCGACGTGCGCGGTGGCCTCGAGGCCCTTCACGCTCACGCCCTTCTTGGTGAGCGCGAACAGCAGCGACGCCGCCAGGCAGTTCACGAGCGCGGCGGCGAGCAGCCGCGAGGGGTTGGGGCCCTGCCCCTTGCCGAGCGGTGGAGGCTCATCGGTCACCAGCGGCGGCGCGTCGGTGCCCTCGAACCGAATGGTGAAGCGGTAGCCCTCGTCTCGAGCGGCGGTGAGGTCGAAGGTCGAAGTCGGCGTCGTCATGGGCTCCTCGGAGTGGCGTGCAGGTTCATCTGACCGCGCCGGGCAGGTGCACCTCGATGACCGTCATCGACGACGGCGGCGCGCGGTAGGCCTTGCCCAGGCGGCTCTCGCGTTCGACGAAGCCGCGCGGGTCACCGACGTAGGTGAAGACGCGTTGGGCGAGCGGCGGCGCGCACCCCTTCAAGTTGATGGAGGCCTCGAAGGTGTCGGTGGTCGACGTGTTGAGCAGCACCAGGCTCAGCGTGCGGCCGTCGTTCGAGCGCGCGGCGAAGAGCGAGAGGTCTCTGGGCGCCTCGGTCGGCAACGACACGTCGAGAAAGCGGCCGCCCTTGCCGTCGTAATTCCGGTACGCGCGAAACGCCCAGTAGGCCGGCGAGCTCTCTGGGGGGTAGGTCCAATAGAACGCGGAGTAGAGCACGTTCTGACCGAACCGCCCCAGCGCCTCGGCGAGCGCGAGGACTCCCGACATGTGGCGCTCGGCGCCAAAATTATACTCACCGATGGACAGTTTGAGGCCCGGGTAATTCTTGTCGACCCACTCCTGCATGCGCGGGATGAGGCGCACCGGCTCCTTCACGTACGACTCGTCGAGGTAGCGCGGGTCCCACAACGAGCGCACCGAGCGAATTCGCTGGGCGTTCGTGTCGTGGTCGGTCTGGCCTTCGGTGCCGACGCCCAGGCCCTGCGCCTGCGGGTAGTAGTGCAGGTCGCGCACGTCGAGCACGCGAACGCCGGTCTTCGCTTCGTGGGCCTTGAGCTTCTGCAGGTACCACTCGATGAGCGGCTGGTCGTCGTGCGCGCGGCGGTCGGGCTTCAAGTTGAAACCAGCCTGCGCATCGGCGGCCGAATAGAAGTACCCGGGCCACCCCCACTCCGCTGGGCCCGCGATGAGCGCGTCGGGGTCGGCCTTTCGAATCGCGGTGCCG
>JAEUJR010000157.1 GCA_016793585.1 Archangium sp. | reverse complement strand
CCTGGCCATCGCGCTCGGCATCGAAGCGGCACGGAAGCGTCACCACGTGGCCTTCTGGCGGGCGGCCGACCTCGTGCGCACACTGGTCGAAGCTCGAGACCAACGCGAGCTGAGCCGCCTGCAGCGGCGCCTGCTGCGCATCGAGGTGCTCATCCTCGACGAGCTCGGCTTCGTGCCTTTCGACAGGACCGGCGGCGAGCTGCTCTTCAACGTCATCGCAGACCGCTACGAGCGCAGGAGCGTGATGCTCACCACCAACCTCAGCTTCTCGGAATGGCCCAAGGTGTTTGCCGGCGACGAGAAGCTGACAACGGCGCTGCTCGACCGCCTCGCCGACGGCGCCACCGTCATCACGCCCAAGGGGAAGAGCTTCCGGATGCGCCGACGAGGCCAGACACAAGGCGCTCACAGCGAGCACAAGGGGCCGCCTGCGCTCCCTGCGGTCGCTACGGCGGGCCACGACGACAAGACGACAAAGGCGAAGGGCAAGTAGGCTGGAAGTCCAACCTGGGGTGGATCAGTTTCACGCCGGCGGGTGGATCACTTTCAGAGCGGCCGAATCACCTGGGCCGTCGCCACATACGAAGCGCTTCGCGGCTGCTGACGTTCAGGGCTTTGCTCTGGCATTCGTCACGACCGGCGACTCTGGAGCCGGGTCGGTGGGTGCTTCCAACGGAGCAGCAAGGTCCACCATGCGCCAAAGGCCCGCCCGCGCCGCTGAGAGGCACGTTCCGCGAACTGCTGAGCCTCACCGCTGCGTCTGTTGGTTCACATGGAGCATCGACGGCAATGCTCCGTGAGTTGGTGGCGACTGAAGTGTTTTGTGGCGAGGTTCCGGAGCTTGGTCTCGAGGCCGCGGTTTTCTCCTCGTCAGCTTCGGGGGGGCGCTTGAGATCCAACGCTCACACGAGGATTCGGCGCAGGACCGTCACCTTGGGCTCAGCGGAATTGCGTTGTCGACGAGCTCGGGCGCACCGAGTACCGCTGCGTGACGCGCTGGCGACTTCGGGACCAAACCCTGGAGGTGGAACTCAACGAATCCGGGCAACGTGTGTTCGGCTCCCTCGGCTTTCTGATTCGCATCCCGCCGAACGCCCCGCCAGGGCTGGCCGACGTCCTTCGGCGGCTCCTTGAACCAGGAACGACTGGGGAGCGCTGGCCGTGTCGCTCCGCGCTACTTCGGGAGCACCACCCGGTAGAGCGCGGCGTCGCCCTGACGCACCTCGAGCAGCCGCCCATCGGCCGGAACGCGCTCGAACTTCTGCGTGGTGCCCATCGCGTCGGGCCAGCGAACCGTCAGCTCATCGACGCCGTCGCACGCGCCAACGCCCACGTGCACCACGAGGTCATTCTGCATGCCGAAGTGGCCGTAGCCGCCGCCCACCTCGCGCACGATGGTCTTTCCGCCGGCCTTCACCGTCACCTTCGCGCCAATGGCCGCGCGGTTCGTCGTCGTTCCATTGCCACGCAAGCGGAGCAGCAGTGACTTCCCGGCCGGCCCCTGGTTCTCGTACAGCTTCACCTCGTTGCCCTTCTTCCAGAGCGCGGCGCAGTCACGTGCGGTGCTGGCGCCGGCGATGACGTCGAGGTCTCCATCACGGTCGAAGTCGGCGATGGCGAGGCCCGACATGCACGCGTGCTTGAGATTGAACGGCTCGGCCTTGTCGACGAAGCGCCCGTCGGCCTGCTGCTGGAGGATGACGCCGTACTGATCCGGGTAGTCGCTCGCCGCGACGATGAGGTCTTGCAGGCCGTCGTTGTCGAGGTCTCCGCCCGCGGCCATCAGCCCGCCTTCGTTCCACGACGAGCCGATGCGCGGCAGGCCCATGCCCGTCGTCTGATTGCCGGGCCGTGTGAAGCGCACGTTCGAGCCCATCGACTCGTTCTTCAGCAGCTCGGAGCTGTCGCTGCCTTTGCCCGCCCAGAAGTGGTGAATCTCGGCGCTGTAGAGGTCCTGCTTGCCATCGCCGGTGAGGTCGCCGCACCAG
>JAEUJR010000147.1 GCA_016793585.1 Archangium sp. | reverse complement strand
TCGCGCGCAGTGGCCTCTTTCGAGCCCGGCGCGAACTGGTTGGGGACGACGCGGAAGACCTTCTCGTCACCCGCGGTGGCCTTGCGGCCGGGCGCCATCGGGTAACGGCTCGCCGAGGGAGCGGTCGGGGTGACGCGCTTGACGGCGATGAGCGGGCGGCTGACGAGCACGGCCTGCGTCGCCGTCGGCACGAGCGGCCGGGGCGGAGCAACGGGCGTCGTGGGGCCGGTCGCGGTCGCGCCGACACCGACGGCCGGGCGAATGGTGACGCCGGGGCGAGGCGACGAGGCGCGCGGCATCACTGCGACGCCGGTGCGCACGGTCGGTGGAACGGCAGCGCCCGCGTGACGAATCGAAGGAGCCGAGGCACGGGGCGCAGGCACCGACGTGGGCTGGGCAGCGACGGGCGCAGGCGTGACGGGAGCCACCGGCGCCGCCGCGATGGGCGGAGCCACGGGAGCGGGCGTCGGCGCCGAAGCGGGCGCTGCGGGCACCGGCGAAGGAGCGGCTGGAGCGGCGGCCAGGGGCGTGGTCTCGGGCGTCGGCTGAGGGGCTTGGGTCACAGGAGCGGGCGGCGGCTCGACGGGCGCAACGGCCGGCGTCGACTCGACGGCGACAGGCGCGGGCGGCGGCTCGACCGGCGCAGCGACCGGCGGCGGAGCCACGGGAGGCGCAGCGGCCGGCTTGTGCGGCTCGGCGTGCATGGTGGTCGTCTGCACGGCGTCACCGACGCGGCGGCGAACGACGAAGCCCTTCGCGGCGACCGCGGGTGCTGGCGCCTTCGGCTTGAGCTTGTCGACGACCTTCTTCACGGCCTCGACGGCCTGGTCTTCTTCGAGCGACGACGAGTGCGACTTCACGTCGTACCCGAGCCCGGCCAGCGTGCTGACCATGGCCTTGTTGTCCAGCTCGATGCCGTGGTTGTCCTTCAACTCTTTCGCGATTTCGTGAACGCGCTTCTTCGTCATGTGCCGTGCCCCGTACTTCAGAACCCTGTGGGAAGAAAGTGATGAACCAGCCCACGAAACCGTGGGTCCTGTGACCTGTTCGACACGCGCTCTTCGAGCCCGTGGCGCTCGCTGCAAACCTGTCGGTGCGCGCGACGTGCTGCTCCTCGCGGTCACCGTTTGGGACGATTGGAATGGTGCTGCACTTCGTCGCTCGTCAGGTCTGCAGGGCTTCCTCCAGGTGGTTCAGTTCCAGCTCAATCGACTGCTTGAAGGCCCGCTGAAATGCCTTCTTCTTCACGGCTGCTTTGAGGCAGCCCGGACCACAGAGATATGCCCCCCTGCCAGGGGCGGTCTGTGCCGTGTCCTTCACTGGCTGGTGTCGTTCGTTGAGCACCAGTCGATGGAGCAGCGCTTTGGGCTGCTTCTTCCCGCACCCGAGGCACGTACGAACGGGCCCCGGCCTTTCCTCAGTCGTCACGACGTTCGACTCCACGAAGTTCCATCAGACGCCCCTTCGACCGGCAACCGACAGCTGCCGGTCGAATGGTTGGGCGTTCAGCCCAGAATGCCGGCTTCGGGGGCCTTGCCCTTGAGCGCGTCGAGCTCTGCGCGCTTCTTGGCCTCTTCCTGCAGGTAGCGCTCGGCGGCGCTCTTCACCTGGCGGGCCTTCTTGATGCCGATGCCAGCCACGTTGCCGAGGCGGGTGAGGTCGGCTTCTTTCACCACGTCTTCGACGGTGCCGTAGCCCGAGAGCTTGAAGGCGCCGAGGTTCGAGCTGCCGATGCCCGTGACGCGAATGAGGCGCTCGTCCTGGGTCAGCTCGTCGGGGTGCTTGCGCTGCTCCTCGAGGCGGCGGGCCTCGCGCTCCTTCTCGAGCTGCTCGAGCTCGACGGCGTCGTTCACCATGCGCGCCTTCGCGGCCTCCTGCATGGCGGGAATGCGGCCCGCGTCGATGCCGGGGATCTGCGAGAGCATGTCGGGGTTGGCGTCGGCGACGTCCTTCGCCATGCGGAAGCCGTGGGCGTAGAGCGTCTCGACGAGCATCTCCGACACGCCGGGCAGCGAGCCGAGCGAGCGGCTGGCGAACTCGCGCATCTCTTTCACGCGGCTCTCGCTGTTGATGTCGAGCTTCCACCCGGTGAGCTGCCAGGCAAGGCGCACGTTCTGGCCCGAGCGGCCGATGGCCAGCGAGAGCTGGTCGTCGGGCACGATGATCTCCATCGCGTGGTTGGCCTCGTCGATGATGACGCGGCTGACCTCGGCCGGAGCGAGCGCTGCGCACACGAACCGCGCGGGA
>JAEUJR010000070.1 GCA_016793585.1 Archangium sp. | reverse complement strand
CCCAGGTAGCCCACCGCAAAGTTGGCCTCGAAGCCCTCGGTCGTGAGCGTGTGCTTCTGGGTGATGCTGTTCGCGTTCAGCAGGAGCAGGTCGAGGGACGCGTGCGCGGCCTTGAACTCGAGGGCGAGCCTCCGCACCTCGGCCATGAGCGAGAGATCGGCGGTCAGCGACGAGACCCTGGCGTTCGGGACTTCGGCTCTCAGGGCAGCCACGGTGGCGGCGCACTTCTCGGCATTGCGCCCGGTGATGACGACCTGCCAGCCGCGCTCGAGCAGCACCTTCGCGGTGGCGCGGCCGATGCCGTCGGTGGCTCCGGTGATGAGGGCGGTCTTCATCAGGGCACCTCCGCGATCGTCGGCGTTCGGTCCGAGAAGGTCGGGTCGGCGAGGCGCTCCACCATCCAGCGCGCGACCTCGGCCCGGCTGATCCACGAGTTGAAGGCGAAAGAGGGCACCTGCTTCACGGGCCCTGACTTCGGCTTGTCGGTCAAGCCGACCGGCCGAACACAGAGCCAGTCGAGCCCGCTCGAGGCGTAGATCTGCTCCATGCGGGCGAGGTCGCGGTAGTTGGCGCCAACGTTCGTCCAGCGGATGAACACCCGCATCATGAGGTTGAGTCCCGGTTCGCTGTCGCCAATGCCCGAGGCGCTCACCGCAATCACCCGCGAAACGCCGTTCGTCTTCATCGCCGTCACCAGCTGCTGGGCAGTGCTGGAGGTGAAGTCGGCTGGAGACGCCAGCGGGCTGAACGGATTGGCCTGGTTCTTTCGTCGAATGCCGAGGGAGGACAGGACCGCGGCCTGGCCCCTGGTGGCCTCGATGAGCGCTCCCGGGCGCGCCACATCGTCGACGATCACACGCACGCCGGCGGGGGCGGTGATCGGCTGGCGGGACAGTGCCGTGACCTCGTGCCCCGCTTCCGCTGCGAGCTTTACGAGGTGAACGCCGACGCCGCCCGATGCGCCGAGGATCAGGACCTTCATGTTCGACCTTCAGATAGATGCGTGCGCACGCACCTAAATTGACTGGCGCAGGGTCTGGCGTCAAGGTGCTTCGCCATGTCCGAGTTGTTCGACGAGCTGGAGCGGGCCGCCTGGGGCGGGTTCATCGTGACGCAGTCGAAGCTGTTCGCGCGCATCGAGGACGATCTGCGCAAGCGCTTCCACCTCACGCACGCCGAGTTCGAGGTGCTGCTCCGGCTGAACTTCGCCCCCGACGGGCGCGCGCGTATTCAGGACCTCGCCGCACAGAGTCTGCTCTCCCGGAGCGGCATGAGTCGCGCGGTCGATCGCCTCGCGAGGGCAGGGCACGTCGAGCGGCACGATGCAGCGGAAGACGGGCGTGGCTCGTACGCCGTGTTGACTCCTTCGGGTCGAACCCACTTCATGACGGCCGCGAAGGAGCACGTCACCCTGGTGCGCCGCGAATTCCTCTCGCACTTCTCGCGAACCGAGCTCGAGCAGTTGGCCGGCTTCTGGGAGCGCGTGAGCGGGCGTCCCGAACGGAAGCGGCGAAAACCCCGCTGATCAGGAGATTTTCTTCACACGGACACACACCTGCGGGGTCGAGGGGCCGACAGGAGTGTTTCCACATGATCCGACGTTTCTTCGCCCTTTCTTTTTGCGTCGCCGCCACAGCGTTCGCCGCAGCGCCGACGGTCACCACCAACTCCGCCAACTCGATCACTGCGAGCTCGGCGCAGCTGAACGGCACGGCGAACGCGGGCGGTGAAGCGACGACGGGTTGGTTTCGCCACAGCACCACGAACCCCGGCACCTGCGACGACGTCTTCGGTACACGCGTTCCGGGCACCCTCGGCACGGCCGTCGGCTCTGGCACCACGAACGTTCCGTACTCGGTGACGACGACGGGGCTGCTGCCAGGCACGACGTATTACTTCTGCGCGATCGTTCAGAACGGGTCTGGCTTCGCGTACGGCAACATTCTCTCGTTCACGACGCCGGCGCTGTCGCCAACGGTGTTCTCGCAGGCTGCGACGCTGGTCACCAGCAGCTCGGCCCAGCTCAACGGCTCAGCGACTCCGAATGGAGCCGCCGCCACGGGCTACTTCCGCTACTCCTCCTCGAGCCCCGGCAGCAGCTGCAGCACGTTCTTCGGCACGCGGGTTCCGGTCAGCAGCGGCACGGCGCTTGGCGCTGGCAACTCGTCGGTCAACTACAACCAGACGATCACCGGCCTGCTGCCGGGCACCACCTATTACTACTGCGCGTTCGCCGACAACTCGATCGGCACGGGCATCGGCGTGCCGTTGTCGTTGACGACGCTGGTGGCAGCTCCGACGACGACGACGAGCTCGGCGTTCAGCATCACCAGCACGAGTGCAACTCTCTCGGGCACGATCAACCCGAACGGCGCGGTGACGACCGGCTGGTACCGCATTTCGACCAGCAACCCCGGCACCTGCAACGACGCCTTCGGTACGCGCGTGCCGTCGTCGAGCGGCTCCCCGATGGGCTCGGGCACCTCGGCGCTCAGCTACTCGCAGAGCGCGACGGGGCTCTCGCCTGGCACCACGTACTACTACTGCGCGATTGGTCAGAACTCCGAGGGCACGACGTTCGGCAGCGTGCTCACCTTCGCGACGCCGGCGGTGCCTGTCGTCACCACCGACCCCGAGACGCTGGTGACGGCGACGAGCGCGACGCTCAACGGCTCAGCGAACCCGAACGGCAGCACGACGACTGGCTACTTCCGGTACTCCACGACGAACCCGGGGGTGTGTGACGATCTCTTCGGTACGCGTGCTCCCAGCTCTGGAGGCACGAACCTCGGCGCGGGCCTCACCTCGAGCCCCTTCAGCCAGTCGATCGCCGGCCTGCTGCCGGGCACCACGTACTATTTCTGCGCCATCGCGCTGAACGGCGTCGGCACCAGCTTCGGCGGCATTCGCAGCTTCACGACGCCGCCCGCGATTCCGTCGGTCTCGACGAACTCGGCGACGCTGGTCACCGGCACGACGCTCACGTTCAACGGCAGCGCCGTTCCGCGCGGAGCCGTCGCGACCGGTTACTTCCGCTACGCGACGACGAACCCCGGCGTCTGCAACGACACGTTCGGCACGCGCGTTCCTGCAACGGGCGGCACGAACCTCGGCTCGGGCAACACCACGCAGACCTACCTCGAGGCCGTCACCGGTCTCACGCGCGGCACGACGTACTACTTCTGCGCGATCGCCTCGAACTCAGCGGGCACGGGCTTCGGCACCATCGTGAGCGTCACCACGCCCAACGCGCCAACCGTCACCACCTCGGCGGTCAGCAGCCTGGGAGGCACCTCGGCGGTGCTGAACGGCGTCGTGAACCCGAACCTCGCGAACGCGACGGCGTACTTCCGCTACTCGACGACGAACCCGGTCACCTGTGACGACAGCTTCGGCACGCGGCTGCCGGCGTCGAGCGGCACGACGATCACCTTC
>JAEUJR010000066.1 GCA_016793585.1 Archangium sp. | reverse complement strand
TCGGCCGAGCACATCGATCAGGCCCTGCAGCATCAGAAGATCACCGGACACCGGCTCGGCGACTGTCTCGTCGAGCTGGGGCTCGTGCAGGAAACGGCGTTGCTCCGCTTCCTCGCGACCGAGTTCAAGACCCGCTACGTCTCGGCCGACAAGCTCGCCAAGGCCACCATTCCGCCCGAGGTGCTCGACAAGGTGCCCGTGCGTATGGCCGAAGCCCAGTGCTTCCTGCCCATCGCGTACGACGCCGAGCGGAAGATCCTCTCGATCGTCATGGCCGAGCCGCAGAAGACCGATCTCGTTCGCGAGATCGCGCTCGTGACCGAGATGAACGAGGTGTTTCCGTTCATCGGCGTTCGCAACGCCATTCAGGCGGCGATCAAGAAGCACTACTACGGCGACCCCACCGCCTTCGCGGCGCTCGAGGCGGGCGGCATGCAGGCAGTGCCTTGCCCCAGCAACCCCAGCGGCAGCTTCCGCGACCCGAACGAGCCGTCTCGCATCACCGCGATGCCCGACCCTTCCTCGCGCACCAGCATCAGCGGCAGCGGGCGCTCGTCGAGCCGCATCAACCCGACGCAGCTGCGTGAAGCCCTCGGCGCGGTGCGTGGCAGCGTCGGCGAGAACGACTTCCTCGAGACGCTCAACATCATGGTCTCGCTGCTCGAGATGCCGCGGAAGGACTTCCGCAGCCACTCGGCGCAGGTGGCCCGACAGTCGGCGCTGATCGCCCGGCGCATCGGCGTGCCGCCGCGTGACGTCGCCAACACCCAGATCGCGGCGTACCTGCACGACCTGGGCAAGAAGCCCGATCGTCACTTCACGCTGCCCCTGCTCGCGGCCAACCCCGACATGAAGGGCGACGCCAAGCGCTACGTGCGGGCGCCCATCAAGCTCTTCGAGACGGTGCACCTGCCGGCGCAGGTGAACTCGTTGCTCGCGCACCTGTACGAGGCGTTCGATGGCTCGGGGCTGCCGCAAGGGGTGAAGGGCGAAGACATTCCCGCAGGCGCCCGCATCATCGCGGCCGTCGACGCCTTCCTCGACTACACGCGCAACCCGTTCAACCCGATGGGCCGCATCCTTCCGAAGCAGGAGGCCCTCGACACCCTGCACGCGCAGGGCGGCATTCTGTTCGACCCGGTCGTCGTCGACGCCCTCATCACCCTGCAGAGCGGAGACCTGCTCAAGCAGCGCGTCGAGACCGATGGGCGGCAGATCTACATCGCCGACCCCGACGAGGCGACGCGCACCGACTTGATGGACGCAGTGTCGAAGATGGGCCTGGTGGTGCAGTCGGTGCTGAAGCTCGACGGCGTCATCGACGCCGTGCTCGCCAACGAGGCAGACACGGTGACGGTCGGCCTTGGCTACGGCGTCGGCGATCTCGTCGCGCTGACCCAGTTCGTCCGCGCGCGGCCCGAGAGCGCCTCACTGCCGGTGCTGGTGCTCGGGGAGCCGACCGACGCGGCCACCAAAGATCGGTTGCTCCAGGCAGGCGTCACCGGGTTCGTACCCAACAATGGCAACCCCGACGATGCGGCGGTGGTGATTCGCGGGGCGTACGCCGATCGCGTCGAGAACGGCGGGCCTGGCCACGTGGTGCGCGGCAGCTTCGACGAGCTCGCCCCTGCCGATCTCGTGCGCATTCTCGGCTCTGGCCGCAAGTCGGGGAAGCTGCAGATCCGCAACGGCCCGCAAGAAGGGCTGCTGCAGCTCGAGCGCGGCCGCGTCATGCACGCCGCGTTCGCAGACAAGAAGGGCGAACCGGCCATCACGGCGCTGCTGGGGCTCCCCCAGGCCGAGTTCCAGTTCGACCCCGAGCACGTCCTGACCGAGATGCCGAACGTCGACAAGGATCTCGAAGTGCTGGCGCGCCAGATGGCGGCTGCGGCGGCCTGAGTGTGCCCGTGCGGAAGGTGGCTCGACCGCGACGAGCTCGAACGAACCGCGGTGGAAGCCGCACGGCCTGTGCCGCGACGACAGCTGTCTTCCCGTGCCGCGGGACCTGCGCGTGATCGACGGTGAGTGCATCGACACGGCGGCTCGAGCCTGGTCGTCCGGCCTGCCTTCAGTCTTCCGCCACCTCAGGGACCAACTTCACAATCAGCGCCTCGTCGAAGCCGCGGCCCGCGAGAAACCGCGCAGCCTTCACTCCTGACAGTCGCCGCTTCGTGAGCAACGCGCGTGCGGCCGTTTCATCGTGGTGCCCGACTTCTTCACCGACGCGCGCCACGGCAGCCTCCGCCTCGGAGTCGGCGACTCCCATCGACGCGAGCTTCCTCGTCACCGCAGCCCGTGACTGCTTCGCCGTCAAAGCGACCCGCGCATGTGCTTCCGCCGCGCGCCGATCGTCGAGGAACCGGAGCGCCTTGAGCCGCTCGATCGCCCGATCGATCTCGTCAGCCTCGTACCGTCTCCGCTCGAGCGCCGCGCGCAGCTGGGCCTCGGTTCGTTCGCGCGCCGCCAGCAACTTCTTCGCGTGCTCGAGTGCAGCACTCACGCGGGCCCTCCGAACGAGGCGAAGGTGTCATCAAGCCGGAACACGCCCCCGAGCATAGCCTCTGGTTGACGGTGGACCACGAGCGCGGCCCGCGACATACAGCGCCGCATGCACCCGCTCATGAGCCGCTACCTCGACGTGACCAAGGTGATCGAGGCCCTCGAACGCCCACCTGCCGATGACGACGCCCGCGCACTCGTCGCGGCCATCGAGGCCGAGGGCAAACTCAAGCAACAGGTGCTCGCCTCGAAGGGCAAGGAGATCGTCTCGAACGATCTGCAGCAGCGCCTGATCATCGCCTCGACCAGGGCCGCCGCCACACGCATCGCGGCCGATGCGACGCTCGGCCCAAAGGTGCGCAGAGCGATCGAAGCCGTGGTGGCCGCGGGCGGCACCGAACAGGAGGGCCTCTCACTCGTCCAGCAGTCTGTGCTCGACGAGGGCTTCGCGTGGCCAGACGACCCTGACGACTTCGACACCGCGTTCCTCTCGGAGACGCTCGACTCGCTGGTGGCGCTGGCGAAGGTCGACACCGACGCGGTCGAGGCATGGGTCGACGAGTTCGTGAAGCAGGTCGACTCCAACGAGCGCCCGCTCCGCGTCGCCGTCGCTGAAGCGCTGCTCGAATCGTCCTGGAGCGACGGCCCCCAGCCCATCGCCGCCGAGCACGTCGACGACGCGGTCGACGCCTTGAGCCGCTCGGTCGCCAGCAACGAGCTCGAGAAGGCTGGTGCGGCGCTCGTCGCGTTCCTCGGGTTCCTCGCATCGAAGCAGCTGCTGGGCCCTGCCCGCCTGGCCCGCCTCACCGACATCGCGAAGGCCGCTGCGAGCGCGCCGGAGCAGGCCGACGAAGAGGAAGAAGACGAGGGCTGGGGCGACGAAGAGGAGTGATCACTCCTCGGAGCCGGCGGCGTGGAACACCCAGGGGAAGGTGATCACCACCACGCCACCGCCCTTCGGCTCGGGGAACCTCCACCGGCGAATGCGCTCGAGCATGCAGGCTTCGACGTTGGTGTTGTCGACGCCCGACTCGGCGACCTGTGCATCGGAGATCGCTCCGCTGGCATCGATCGTCCACGTGATGGCGATCTTCCCGGCGAGCTTCGCGTTCTGCTGCAGCTCCTTCTCGTAGCAGAACTTGATCTCGCTCTGGTGCCGGCGAATCACCGACATCACGACGTCTTTGTCGAGCCCGTTGCCGATGACCTCGCGCGGGCCGTCGCCGGGCGAGAAAGTCTTCTTCTTGTTCGGGTTGAGCCCGAAGCCGTTCGGAGCACCGTTCGGCCGACCAGGGCCGCCGATGTTGCCGATGCTCAGGCCATCGCCCGGAGGACCTCCCGGCCCGGTGCCACGCGAACCCATGCCCGCGGTGCCATCGCCCGCGCTCGCCGAGGTGCCGTTGCCCAGGTTGTTGAGCGCCGAGTCGATGGCGTTGTTCGAGCCCGTGCCCAGCACGCGACCGAAGCCACCACCGAAGAGGCTCGCCATCAGGTTGTTCACCTTCTTTTGATCGGCAGCGCGCTTCTGGGTCTTGTCGACCGGCGTCTTCGGCTGGAGCAGCGTCGGCTGGGCGTTCTGCTGAGGCTCGACCTTCTTGTCGAACTCGGGCTTCTTCTTGATGATC
Organism: Archangium sp.; assembly: GCA_016793585.1. Next base: position 2,989 of record JAEUJR010000066.1, on the reverse strand, counting down.
GTCTTTTCGGGCGGCAGCGCGACGGTGAGCTTCACGGGCGGCCCGCCGAAGATGTCTCCGTCGACCATGCCGTCCGTGGGAGTGAGAATGAACGAGGCGACGATCGCGAAGAAGACCATCAGGCAGATCGCCGTGATCTTGAAGAACCGCACGTCGAGTTCCGAGCCGTCGCTCTTCACCCGGTCGATCGCGAACGGAGGCTCGATGGTGACGTCGAGCCCGCCGAGCGACTTCGAGACACGTTCACCCACTCCGGCCGCCAGCAGCACCTCGTCGCCCGCCATCACGCGCGTGCCCTGGGCGGTCGCTTCCACGCGCAGGTCGTTCAGCTCCCACCGCCCGCCCGGCGTGAGGTGACGAACATCGAGCAGCGTCGAGCCCCAGGCGATCGATACCTTCGCTGGCAGGGCATCAGAAGACGGACGGGGGCTGGCCTCGGGCATGGGCGGAGACTCCTTCGACGTGGGGTTGAACGCGCAACGGCCGGCCGCCGCTGCAGTGACGGTTCTGACACCAGCTCGAAAAGTGGGTTCCGCAGCGCGTTGGAGGGCTCACAACCTTCTGCAAGCGATGGTTTTCACGTGTGATTGGCGCGAGGTGTCCACCCATTGACGCGACTGGTGTGAAGCAACAGCGATCATCTGGGCACCTCTGAACGACTTCTCATGCACTCCGACTCCGACGAGCTGCGATTTCCCAAGAAGCGCCGCACCTTCAATGAGGCCCGCATCGCAAGCGTGGCCCCGGTTCAAGACGAGCGCGGCACGTTCAGCGGCGAACACGTCGTGAGCGCCATCATCGGCAGCAAAGAGGTCGACGTTCGGTACGTCGAGGGCAGCGGCGAGTTCCAGCTGATCGAGGACGATGACGTTCGCGAGCTGTCACGCACCGACCTGAAGGATCTCGCCTCGGCGCTGCGGCGCTACCAGCAGACGGTTCCCTGGGACGACGGCGAAGCTGGCCGCGTGCTCGTCGGGCTCAACGAAGCCATCTTCCCGACCCGCCTCGAGACGTTCGCCCTGCGCTCGGTGAGCGATCTGGGTCGCGTGATTCTGGTCGCCGGCAAGACCGACGCGGAGTCGGTCGACGTGGTGCTCGACGCCGTGACTGGAGAGCTCTCGCTCATCGTCTCGCACGATGGGCGTGGTTCGAAGAAGCGCGCCTTGAGCACCCAGGAGGCGCACGATCTGTTGTCGGCGTTGCGCCCCCTCGTCGAAGGCCGTGGAGCGACGCGCAAGACGATGCTGCTCGCGGTCGTCCTCGAAGCAGCGCGCCGTCGCGCGTCCCATTGACTCAGGGCGCGAGACCACGCTGCTCGAGGCGCCGGTCGGCTGGGTGTTCATGCAGGCCGAGTGCAGCCACTGTCCCGAGGGCACTCGAGTGCTCGTTGGTGACGTCGTGGGTGCCGCGAAACCTCAGAAGCGCTCGATCTGAAAATCGTCGTCGGGTGCGGGCTTGGGCGCGGCGGGCGCGGGGGCAGGAGCGGGAGCCGCCGCGGGCCGAACGGCCTGCTGCGGTGCCGCAGGGGTCGTGACTGGCGCGCCCCCCACGGGCTGCAGGTTGGTGCGTGAAGCTCCGGTCGGAGCGGCGCCTGGCGGGGGAGCGGCGGGCGCCTTGGCGTTCATCTGCTGCACGTACGCCATCGACCCCGGCACCGCGCGATCTTCGCCCTGCTTCTGATCGAAGCCGTCCCACTTCGAGTCGGCGGTCGAGCTGACGCCCTGGTAGCGCAGCGCGAAGTCGTCGGGGTTCGACGCCTGCCGCAACGCCTCCTGGTAGGTGATGAGCCCCTGCCGCACGAGCTGCATGAGCGACTGATCGAACGTCTGCATGCCGTAGGCGACGTTGCCCTGGGCGATGGCGTCGGCGATCTCCTTCGTGCGGTCCTTGTCTTCGATCAGCTCCTTGATGCGAGCCGTCGTCTTCATGATCTCGACGGCGGCGACGCGGCCCTTGCCATCGGCGCGCGGCACGAGGCGCTGTGAGACGACGGCGCGGAGCACGCTGCCGAGCTGAATGCGCACCTGCTTCTGCTGATGCGGCGGGAAGGCCGAGATGATGCGGTTGATCGTCTCGGTCGCGTCGAGCGTGTGCAGCGTCGACATCACGAGGTGGCCCGTCTCGGCCGCCAGCAACGCGGTCTCGATGGTCTCCATGTCTCGCATTTCGCCGACGAGAATGACGTCGGGGTCTTGCCGGAGCGCGCTCTTGAGCGCCTGGTGGAACGAGAGCGTGTCGACGCCAATCTCACGCTGGTTCACGATCGAGCGCTTGTCGCGAATGAGGAACTCGATCGGGTCTTCGACGGTGATGATGTGGTTCGTCTCCATCGAGTTGATGTGATCGATCATCGCCGCGAGGGTGGTCGACTTGCCCGAGCCGGTGGTGCCGGTGACGAGAATGAGGCCACGCTCGTCGAGTGAGATCTTCTCGAGCACCGTGGGGAGCGTGAGCTCCTTGATCGACTGAATCTTGAAAGGAATGACTCGCAACACCGCGCCGATGGTGCCGCGCTGCTGGAACACGTTGACGCGGAAACGCCCGAGGCCCGGCACGCCGTAGGCGAGGTCCAGCTCGTTGAACTGCTTGAAGCGCTCGCGCTGGAAGTTGTTCATGATCGACAGCGCCATCCGCGACATCTCTTCAGGGGAGATGCGGGCGCCGTCCTTGAGGGGCACCAGCTGGCCGTTGATCCGGAACATCGGCGGCAAGCCGGCCTTCAGGTGGATGTCGGAGGCGCCGCCCTTGATGGCCACGCCGAGGACCTCGTTCAGCTCCACGGCCCGGAGGGTACCATCAAAACGGGACCAGCCGCAGCCCGAGGCCGAGCCGGAGCTCGAGATCGTCGTCGTCCGCGCGGGGGCCGGGCGCGAGGCGGCGGCTCGCCCCGACGTCGAGCTCGAGCAAGGCGCGGCTGAACCACAAGGACCAGCGCAGGGTGGCGCGGCCGCCGGCCCAGGTGTCGGCCCGGCGATCCAAAGAGGCGGTG
>JAEUJR010000007.1 GCA_016793585.1 Archangium sp. | reverse complement strand
AGCATGAAGCCCGCCGCCGCCGCCGCCCAGCCCGAGTAGCTGTTGAGCAGCGAGACGACGACCGGCATGTCGGCGCCGCCGATGGCCATCACCAGGTGCACGCCGAGCAGCGCCGCGATCACCGTCATGCCGACCAGCAACCAGATGCCGTTGCCGTTGGCGTTCTGCACGAAGGCGACGGTGCCGCCGAGAATCGCCAGCCCTGCAACGCCGTTGAGCGCGTGACGGCCGGGCAGCAGCAACGGCTTGCCCGAGATCGAGCCCTTCAGCTTGCCCCACGCGACGATGGAGCCGGTGAGGGTGATCGCGCCGACGGCCACGCCGATCCACACCTCGACCTCGTGCACCACCCTCGCGACCTCGTCGCCCGACAGCCCGTGCGGGTGCAGGTAGCTCGAGAAGCCGACGAGCACGGCCGCCAGACCCACGAAGCTGTGCAGAATCGCCACCAGCTCGGGCATGCCGGTCATCTCGACCCGCTTCGCGAGCACCGCGCCGATGAAGAAGCCGACTCCGATGGCGCCCGCCAGCATCACGAGCCCCGTGGTGCGCTGGTTCAGCTCGAGCGCCGAAGGGTCGTTGGCGCCGAGAATCCACGTGACCATGGCGACGGCCACGGCGATCGCCATGCCGACCATGCCCAGCTCGTTGCCCTGCGAGGCCGTCTCCTGCTTCGAGAGCCCGCCGAGCGATCGAATGAACAACACGCCTGCCGCGAGGTAGGCGACCACCAGCACGCCGCTCATCGGTGACCTCCCGACGACGACGGCGCATCTTCACGTCTGAACATCTTGAGCATTCGCTCCGTGACGAGGAAGCCACCGGCGATGTTGATGGTGGCGAAGAAGACGGCCAGCACGCCGAGCACCGAGGCGAGATCGACGCCGGCGCCGACCTGCAGCAGGCCACCGACGATGATGATGCCCGAGATCGCGTTGGTCACGCTCATGAGCGGTGTGTGCAGCGCGGGGCTGACCGACCAGATGACCTGCCAGCCGACGAAGCAGGCCAGCACGAACACCGTCGAGTGCTGCAGGAAGTCGGCGGGTGCGAACCGGCCCAGGCCGAAGAGCAGGGCGATGACGAAGATGCCACCCAGCGTGCTGCCCCAGGCCGCGCGGTTCGGGGCCTGAATGTGCTCCTGCTGCGGCTTCGCGTCGGGCGGAGGCGCATGCGACGGCGCAGGCTTCGCGGGTTGCGGTGGGCTCGGCTCCTTCGCGGGCAGCGGCGGCAGCACCTCACCCTTGTGCAGCAGCAGGGCGGGCCGCACGACGTCGTTCTCGAGCGGAATGGTCAGCGTGTCACCCGTGCCCAGCTCGCCCGAGAGGTGCACGAGGTTCATCGCGAAGAAGCGGCTCGACGTCGCGGCCATGCGACTGGCGAGGTCGGTGAAGCCGAGAATCTTCACCCCGTTGTGCACCGCCACGTCGCCGGGCTTGGTGAGCTCGCAGTTGCCACCCTGCTCGGCGGCCATGTCGACGATGACGGAGCCGGGCTTGAGCGCCTCGACCACGTCGCGCGGCACCAGCGTCGGCGCCTTCGTGCCGGGCACGAGCGCGGTGGTGATGATCACGTCGACCTGCGCGGCCTGCGCGCGGAAGAGCGCCATCTCGGCCGCGATGAACTCGGGGCTCATCGTCTTGGCGTAGCCGCCCTGGCCCTCGCCCGACTCCTTGATGGTCACCTCGAGGAACTTGGCGCCCAGCGACTCGACCTGCTCACGAGCGGCAGCGCGGGTGTCGAACGCGCGAACCTCGGCGCCGAGCGCACGAGCAGCTCCGACGGCCGCGAGGCCCGCGACGCCGGCGCCGATGATCAGCACCTTCGCCGGAGGGGTCGAGCCAGCCGCCGTCACCTGCGGGCCCATGAAGCCCTGCAGGTGGGCCGCCGCTTCGACGACGGCGCGGTAGCCCGACAGGTTCGCCTGCGACGACAGCACGTCCATCTTCTGGGCGCGCGTCACGCGGGGAATGCGCTCGAGCGCCAGCGCCGTCACCTTCTTCGCCTTGAGCGAATCGACGAGCAGCGGGTTCTTCTCGGGCTGCATCAACGAGACGACGAAGGCGCCCTCCTTGAGCTTTCCCACCTCGTCCACGGTGGGCGCGCGCACCTTGAAGATGGTCTCGCACTGCCAGGCCGAGTCGACGATCGTCGCGCCCGCCTCGGCGTATTGCGCGTCGGCGTAGCCGGCCTCGGCGCCCGCGCCCTTCTCGACGTGAATCGACAGACCGCGCGCCGACAGCTTTTTCACCGACTCTGGTGTCGCAGCCACGCGACGCTCACCGGCGAGCGATTCCTTCGGGACTCCAATGATCGATGCCACGGCGCGCACCATCGCCGACCGATGGCTGGCTCACAAAGGAAACTTCTGGTGTCTGCGGCGACCGTCAGCAGCCCTGCTTCAGGGTTTAGAAAGGCAGTGCCTTGCCGGCCAGCAGGTCGAGGCCGAGGCGCACCAGCACGAACGGCAGCACCGCGGGGACGGCCTGCATCACCAGCAGCGCCGCGCCATGCGTTCCGAGCGCGCCGAGCGGGCTGTCGAACTTCGACACCACCCAGCTCGTGAGCGCCGCGAAGGCCGCGAACCAGCCCCAGAAGAGCGCCACCGGCACGAAGGCCGACAACGCGAACACCGCCTTCAGCGTGAACAGCACCCCCGCGACCGCCCAGATGCCCAGAATGCCGAGGTGAACGAGGTTCTTCATCGCCTTCATGTGTCGCTCCCGTGAGTGGGCGGTCGCTGCCGCCGTTGGTGCTCATTGAACGCCCGCGGCATCAATCAGGTGCAGGACAAGAAATTCGTTCATCGATTACCATGCGCTATCGATGAACCTCCAACGTCTCGAAGGCTTCTATTGGGTCGCCAAGCAGCAGGGCTACGCACGGGCGGCGCGTGCGTTCCCGTACCCGATCACCCAGCCCGGCGTGCACCAGCAGGTGCGGCGGCTCGAAGACGAGCTCGGCGTGAAGCTCTTCGAGCGGGTAGGGAAGGACAAGGTGGTGCTCACGCCGCGAGGGCAGCTGCTCTTCGATGGGTTCGCGCCGTTCTACGAGCAGCTCGCGGTGCTCGAGGCGCAGGTGAAAGGTGGGCAGGTCGGCGGCACGCTGAAGCTCTGCGCCGCCGGCCATCTGCTGCGCCACCTCATGCCAGAGTGGTTGAGGCGGCTGCAGACCCGAAGGCCCGACATCGCGGTGGCGCTCACCGAGCTGCCGCACGCCGATCTCGAGCTGCTGCGCCGCGGAGAGGCAGATCTGCTCGTCGACTGGCTCCCCGAGATTCCCGCCGACGTCGAGGTGCGCGAGGTCGCGCGCGCCGAAGCGTGGGTGGTCGCGCCCGCGCACGGGCCACACGCGCAGAAAGGCCGACTCTCGTTGGCGGCGCTCGCCCAGGTGCCGTTCATCGGGTACCAGGCCGACCGGCAGCTCAAGGCGCTTCAGCTCGCCGCGCTCGAGGCCCATGGTGTTCGGCCTCGCGAAGCCTTCGGCGCTGATTCCTCCGACACGATTCTGGGCTTCGTCGCCGCCGGTCTCGGGTTCTCGCTGATCCCCGGCCTCAACGCCGCCGGCCCCAGGGCCCCCGGAGTCATCGCCCAGCGCCTCGAACGCCCCCACGCCCGCTTCCCGATTTACGCGGTCTGGCGACGGGGCCGACCGCACCCGCTCGTCGAAGCCGCCCTGGAGTGTGCGCCAACCCCTTGATCAGATTGATCATGATCGTAGGCCTGCGGAATTTCTCGCCTTCTGAGCAACTGGCGGGTGTGCTTCTGCGATACTCCAACACTCGTTTTCCGTCTTCAAAGGGGCATCTCCGTGTCCAACAACGTCGGCAGCAACCCGTTCTCGAACCTCTTCAACGCTGTGAACAACGCGGTGAAGAAGACCGCTGAGAACATCACCAAGACCGCCAACAACACGGTCTCGACGTTGCGCAACGAGACGAAGAAGCACACCGAGGCCGAGGAGTTCCACAAGTTCGGCTCCTCGTTCGAAGCGGAAGACGGCACGGCGACGCTCGGGTACGGCCGTGGCTTCGGTTCGAAGCTCGACGAAGCGCCCACGCTCAAGACGGTTCAGACCAAGGGCTACACCGAGCCCGAGGAGCCGGTCGGCCTCAAGGCCAAGGGCAAAGAGGCGATCAAGAACGGCATCAACTCGCTCGGCGTCAACGTCTTCGACCCCGAGAAGTCGAAGTTCGAAGCCGAGGCTGCCGTCGTCTCGAAGAAGATCGACGAGAGCGTGGTCGACTCGAAGGGCGTCGACGTCGGCTACCGCGTGCTCTCTGCCTACGCAGAAGGTTCGGGCAGCGTGAAGATCGGCAAGGCGACGAACATCGAGGGCAAGGTCGAGGCGGGCGCGGTGCTCGGTCAGGCCACCGTTCAGGGCAAGAAGCAGCTCGGCGCCGTCGACCTCACGGGCAAGGCCGAAGCGACCGTCGGTGCGACCGCCTCCGCCGAGGGCAAGATTCAGGTCGACCTCTTCTCGAAGAAGCCCACCGTCAAGGTGAAGGCGGGCGTCGACGCGTTCATCGGCGCCAAGGTGAGCGCTGAAGGTCGCGTCGGAAACGACTACGCGGGCGTGGGCGTGAAGGGCGAGGCGATGGCGGGCCTCGGCGCCAAGGCCAAGATCGACGCCGGCCTCGAAGGTGGTCGCTTCAAGGCGAAGGTCGAGCTGGGCGCGGCGCTCGGCATCGGCGGCTCCATCAGCTTCAACGTCGACGTCAACTACCAGAAGATCGGCGAGAAGGCCCTGGCGGTCGGCAAGTCGGCGGTCACTGCGGTCAGCAACGCGGCCTCCTCGGCGGTCAACAGCGCGAAGAACGCGGTCAGCTCGGGCTGGAAGACGGTCTCGGGCTGGTTCAGCTGATTCCAGACTCCGTGGTTTGAGGAGCGCCTCGTCTCGGGCATCCTCCGCTCATGACTGCACTCCAAGATCTGCTGGACCGTGGCGACCGCGCAGGAGCGCAGGCTGCGGCGACGAAGCAGCTCGCGACCAGGCCCACCGATGGTGAAGCGCTCTCGGTGCTGGCCCGGCTCGCGCTCGAGAACGGTGACGTCGACGCCGCGCGTGCACAGCTGGCGCGTGTGGGCCCGAAAGATCGCCAGAGCTACGAGGTTCAGCTCGCCGAAGCGATGGTGCAGCAGCTGAGCGATCAGGGCGACGGCGCGCGTCTCGCGTTCGCCCAGCTCACCGCAGCCCACCCCACGCGTCACGAAGGCTTCTTCGCCCTCGGCCTCTCGCTGCTCGACAAGCACGACGCGAAGGGCGCCGAGAAGGCGTTGGCGACGGCGGTGAAGCTGGCGCCGAACCACTTCCTCTACCGGTTTCGTCACGCCGAGGCGCTCGCGCAGGCAGCCCGCTTCGAAGACGCCGGCAACGAGCTGCTCAAGTCCATCGAGCTCAAGCCTGACTTCTCGCTGGCGTACACGGCCTTCGCGCGCATGCTCGAGGCCAGCGGTCAGGTCGACAAGGCGCTCGAGTTCCTCGACGTGGGGTTGAGCGCGGTGCCGACCGATCGTCGCCTGCTCGCCGAGCAGGTGCGCCTGCGCATGGGCGCGGGCGACGTGAAGGCAGCCCTCGCCAACGTCGACAAGGCTCCGGGTGGCGCGCTGGGCATCGCGGAAGAGCTGATGCGGGGCAACGCGCATGACGCGGCGATCGAGCTGTGCGACTGGCTCGACGCGAACGGCAAGGGCTCGGCGAAGGTGACGCTGGTGAAGGCGCTCGCGCTCGAGAACTCGGCGCAGACGGACGAGGCGCTCGAGGCGTACGCGAAGGCCGCAACGCAGGACGCGAGCGATTGGTCGGCGCTCAACAACCGCGGCCTGCTGCTGCTCGAGACGTATCAGGAAGAGGCGGCGAAGCTCGACGAGGCGAAGGGCAACCTCGACGAGGCCATCAAGCGTGCCGGAGGCAAGGCCGCTGATCCGCTCCTCAACCTCGCGTTGCTGCATGGCCGGCGCAAGCAGTGGACCGAGGCGATCGCCGCCGCCCAGAAGGTGATCGCGCACCCGCAGGCCGGCCCGCTGAAGGCGCAGGCCGAGAAGATGATCGTGTCGATGCAGAAGGCCATGAAGCAGGCATGACCGTCGTCCGCGCAGCGCTCGCGGTGATCGCCGTGATCTTTGCAGGTGCGAGCGTCATGCTGCTGGTGCTCGCGATTCGTCGCGCAGTTCAGCTGCAGCGCTTCTCGTCGTGGCGTCGTGTGCGCGCGACCGTGACGAGCATGGGCTTCGAGGCGCGCGGTGACGACCTCGGCGTGTTGCGTGTCGTCTTCGACGTCGACGGTCGCTCGTCGACCTTGCTCGACATCGGAGAAGAGGAGCGTCGTGTCACCGAGCGTGCCCGCCTCGTCGAGACCTTTGCCTCGGGCACGACGCACGACGCGCTCGTCGATCCGGCCGGCGGCTCTCCCCCGATGCTCGTCACGGGCCTCGCAACGACGCCGGGCTCGATGCTCTTCCTCTCCATCGTGTTCCTGGTGCCGGTGGGCATTCTCGTTGGCGCGTCGTGGTGGTTGGGCCAGCGGTAGGTCGGGCGCCGCTCACCGCCGGTTTTCGACCGTTCGCGCGCCGCTCGCCGCTCCGCGTGGCAGGCGCTGCATCCTCCAGTCATGAATGGCTTCCTCGTTCGCTACCTGATCTCGTGGCTCGCCTTCTGTGGCCTCGCGGTCGTGCTCTTCGTGAAGGACGTGCGGGTGGGGTGGCGGGCGCAGGCCCAGGCGCTGCTCGTACCCTGGCGGCTCGCGCTCTTCGTTCCGGCCATCGTCTTCGTGACGTTCGCCGGCCGCTACACCGACGACGAGACGTGGGACGTGGGCTGCGGCGGCGGCATGGCGTTGCTGACGTTTCTCACCTCGGGCTTCTCGATCGGCACGCTCGCCCGTGCGCTGCGCGGCCGCGCGTCGTTCAGCGAGGTGGTGGTCGCCCTGGCGGTCGCGCTGTTCTCGAGCGCCTGGTTCTACGACGGCTACCTGCTGCTGCGAGACGGTGCGTACACGCCTCGCTGGCTCGGCAATCTGCGGCTCTCTCCCATCATCTACGCGTGCGCCGGGCTCGTGTTGAACCTCGAGGCTCGTCGTGGGCGCCTCGCGTTCGCCTTCACCCGCGACGACTGGCCAGCGCCGCTCGACACGTCGCCGTCGTGGAGGCTCGCGCTGGCCTCGCTCCCGCTGGTGCTCGTGGCGGCCTACGTGCTGGTCGCGTTCGTCGGCTGGCGGTCACCGCTCTGACGTTCGCGTCGGCTGACATGAGGGGCAGAAATACGTCGAGCGGTGCTGCTCTCCCTGCCGCCGCATTCGAATGGTGGTGCCGCAGTCGAAGCAGGGCTCGCCGAGGCGGCCGTACACACTGAGGGGGTTGCGAAGGCGGTCGCGGCTGGTTCTCGTCACGCGTGACGCGCGGGCCTTCAGCGCCGAGCCGATCAGGTTCTGCTGCATCACCATGCGCGCGTGTTCGAGGAACGCGAGCAGCTCGGCGTCGGTGAGGCTCGAGACGGTCGTGAACGGGTCGAGCTTGCGGTTGAAGAGCAGCTCGCTCTTGTAGACGTTGCCGATGCCGGCGACGGCCGACTGGGTCATCACCGCGACGCCGAGCTCGAGCGAACCGAGCGCGCGAAGGCGGCGAAGGGCTTCGGGGGCGTCGAATTCGGGGCCCAGCAGGTCGGGCCCCAGGGCACGGAGCTGTCGATCGGTCGAGGTGCGCCCAGGCTTCAGCAGTCGCACGAGCGGCGCCTTGAAGCAGACCGCCTCCAGGCCCTTCACCCCGAGAATCACCACCGCTTGCGAAGCGCCCCGCCGCCACGCCTCGCCGTGTTGGTAGAGGTGCACCACGCCCGTCATCTTCAGGTGAACGTGCAGCGTGCAGCCGCCCGAGAACGACACGAGCAGGTTCTTCCCGCGCGCCTCGACGCGATCGATGGTCTGGCCGAGCAGGGCGGCTCCGTCTGCATGGCCGCGGGGGAACTCAAAGCGCAGCACCCGCTGACCGACGAGCGGGGTCAGCAGCGTCGCCAGGTTGTGGAGCGTGTCACCTTCGGGCACGGCTCACGGCCAACGCGCGTTCCACGTCAGGCGCGTCACGTCGATGCAGGGCTGGCCGTTGACGGGGCGGTCGTTGGCCAGATCCCACGCCTGGAAGTGCAGGTTGGTCGCTTCGCCCACGAACGTGCCGGACGAGGTGTTCGCGACGCCCGAGGTGAACGAGTAGTTGCCGCGCGTGGCGATGTAGTCGCCGTTGCAGACGGTGCCGTTGGCGTTGCAGGCGATCGCCATCTGGAAGCACTGATCGCAGGTGCTGAAGTTGGTCGTCGCAGGAATCGAGCCGTTCACGGGGAACGTCGGGACCTGACCCATCGCGTGGTACAGCTGCAGGTTGAGGCGCGTGAACTGACCGCCGCCCGACGGTGCCGTGAACGAGATGCCCCACACCATCTGAGAGCCTGACTGCGTCGCCTGATAGACGCCGCCCGCCGGGTTGCCGTCGATGAACGCGATCACCCGGCACGACGAGCCGCCGCCAGTGCCAGTGCCGCCGCCCGTCGCCGTGCCGCCGCCCGTCGCGACGCCGCCGCCCGTCGCGACACCGCCGCCTGTCGCGACACCGCCACCAGTGACCGTGCCGCCGCCCTGGGCAGAGCCGCCGGCCGTCGTCATACCGCCACCAGTGCCGCTGGAGCCGCCGCCCGTGCCGCTCGAGCCGCCGCCACCGTTGATGATGACCGCACACACGTTGGTGATGCACTGCTGGCCGACTGCGCAGGCGACGCACTGCACGCCATCTTTCCCGCACCCCGTATCGGTGGTGCCAGTCGCGCACCGGCCGTTCGCGTCGCAGCAGCCGAGGCAGTTCGACTTGCTGCACGTCGAGACGGGGCTGCACTGAGAGAACGTCAGCGCTGCGCCGAGCGACAGGCCAGCGAGCAGAGCGAATCGGAGCTTCACGCGGAACACCTCCAACGACCGGCCGGAGCCATGATGCAACCGGCTGAGGGCCTGGGAGTCAACGCTTCCCCGTCGCGGTTTTCCGTTTTTCGGCGTGGGTGTGTCTGAGACGCGTGAGGTCCGCTCTCGTGCGCTGGTTGAGTGGCTTGGTGCTGGCTTCGTCATGACGCCGCGCCGCCCTCGTGGGACGCGATCGGTACCTCTCACGGGCCGCTCATGGAGCAGTTCGGTGGCACCGCCAGCTTCACGTTCGTGTGGTCGACCCTGCTGCGTGAACTCGCCGCGACGCAGACCATCTTCGTCCCGTGGAGCGAGTCGACCTTCGTGCCGCTGCTGCTGCACGCGCGCGATCGCAGTCGCGCGGGTACACGTCACGTCGAGGTCGCCCGGGAGCTGAACGGGCTGCTCGACCCGCGCATCCTCATGTAACCGGCGTCGAGGCAGCTCAACACGATCTGGGGCAGCAGCACGACGCCGGCGACGGTCGCGCAGTTGCTCGATGGAGGGCTCCCGCCCTGACGATCAGGGCAGCCACGCAGGGCCAGCGTCGGCAGGCGTCGAGGCCGCTGGAACCGCATCGGCGACGCACAGGGCCGTCTGCTGATCACAGTGGAAGCCCGCGCTGCACTCGATGCCGCAGCGATTGCCGACGGCGCGCGTCGGGTTGGTCGCAGCGGGGGCTGGCGGCTCATAGGGCCTCGCTGGCGACCACGATGGTTGCGCCGGCGCGAGATACCTGCACGAGAGCGACAGCAACGCCACCAGCCACGTCTTCCGCATCACGCCTCCATCACGATCAACACCTGCCCCGCGGTGACCTGCTCGCCTTCGCGCACCAGCACCTGTTTCACGACGCCGTCGGTCGGGCTGGTGGTGGTCTGCTCCATCTTCATGGCCTCGAGCACCAGCAGGGCCTGTCCGCGCTTCACCGTCTCGCCGTCTTTCACGTTCACCTTCACGACCTTGCCCGGCATCGGGGCCATGAAGCCGCCCTTCACCGCAGCGTCAGCCGCGACCGGGAAACGGGGCACCTCGCGAAGCACCACCGCACCGCGCGGCGTGTGGACGTGCGCGGTCTCTCCGTCGAGCACCACGCGCAGCCGGTGAATCACGCCATCGGGCGACTCGAGATCGAGGCACGGCGCACACGAGGCCGCGATGCGCCAACGGCCCGTCGAGTCACCAACCGTCACCTGAAACGCGCGGTCTCCCAGCTCGCGGTAGCTCACCTGCAGCTCGTCGTCGCCACGCTTCCACTCGTGGCGCTGATCCCTGAAGCGGTTGTTGCGAAAGCCGGTGAGCGCCCCGGGCAGGAAGTCATCAGCCACGCGCCGCGCTTCGAAGGCGAACAGGGTGGCCGCCACCGCCGCGAGCCGATCGCGGTCGACGTCTGCGGGCTCCGAGAGCCGCTGCATCTCCTCGGCGATGAGCTGCGTCGACAACGCTCCGCTCACCACGTTCGGGTGACGGAGCAGCCGGGCGAGGAAGCCCTTGTTGGTGGTGAGGCCGAGCACGCTGGTGTGGTCGAGCGAACGAGCGAGCGTGGCGAACGATTGCGTGCGCGTGTCGGCGTGCACGACGAGCTTCGCGATCATGGGGTCATAGTGGGGCGTCACCTCGCCGCCGGTCTCGATGCCGGGGTCGACGAGCAGCCCGCCGTACCCCGGCGTCCAGAAGTCGAGCACGGGGCCGATGGCCGGCAAGAACTGGTTGGCCGGGTCTTCGGCGTACAGCCGCACCTGCACGGCGTGACCACGCTGCACGACGTCTTTCTGGGTGAACGCCAGCTTCTCGCCACGCGCGACGCGCAGCTGCTGCTCGACGAGATCGATGCCGGTGACCTGCTCGGTCACGCGGTGTTCGACCTGCAGGCGCGTGTTCATCTCGGAGAAGTAGAAGTGCCCCGCGGCGTCCATGATGAACTCGACGGTGCCGGCGTTCGTGTAGTCGACGGCACGGCCCACCTCGAGCGCGGCCTGGCACAGCCGTTCACGGGTCTCGGCCGTGAGCGCAGGAGACGGCGTCTCTTCGACGACCTTCTGATGCCGCCGCTGCAGCGAACACTCGCGCTCGTACAGGTGGAGCAGGGTGCCGTGCGTGTCGCCCAGCAGCTGCACCTCGAGGTGCCGCGGCCGCTCGAGGTACTTCTCGATGATGAGCGTCGGGTCTGCAAAGGCGCTCTGGGCTTCGCGGCGGCCCGACTCGATGCAGGCGTCGAGCTCGTCGGGGGTGCGGGCGATCTTCATGCCCTTCCCGCCACCGCCGGCGCTCGGCTTGAAGATGACCGGCAGGCCGATCTCCAGTGCCTTGGCCTTCAGCAGCGCGGTCGACTGATCGCCGCCGTCGAACCCGGGAACGAGCGGAACCCCACGTCTGCCGACGAGCGCCTTCGCCTCACGCTTGAGCCCCATGGCGCGAATGGCCTTCGGCGTCGGGCCGACGAAGACGAGGCCGGCGTCGATCACGGCCTGCGCGAAGTCGGGGTTCTCCGAGAGAAAGCCGAAGCCCGGGTGAATCGCGTCGGCGCCGGTCTTCGTCGCTGCCTCGAGAATCGCCTCGAAGCGCAGGTACGAAGCCCTGGCGGGGGCGGGGCCGATGCGCACGGCGGTGTCGGCGAAGCGCACCGCGGGCGTGTCGGCATCGGCATCGGAGAACACGGCGACCGACGAGAGGCCCATGCGGCGCACGGTGCGCATGATGCGCAGGGCGATCTCTCCACGGTTCGCGACGAGGACACGTTCGATGGTTTTCATGTGCGCGGCCTGTCAGTGGCGGAAGACGCCGAAGCTGGTGGTGCCCTCGACGCGGCGTGAGTACGCGGCCGAGAGGGAGAGCGCGAGCACGGTGCGGGTGTCGCGCATGTCGATGACGCCGTCGTCCCAGAGGCGGGCGGTGGCGTAGAGCGCGCCCGACTGCTGGTCGATCTGGTACTCGATCATCTGCTTCATGCCCGAGAGCGTCTCTTCGTCGACGGCCTCGCCGCGCTTCGATGCGGCGTTGCGCTGAATGATGTCGAGCACCCCGGCCATCTGTTTGCCGCCCATCACCGCGATCTTGTGGTTCGGGTACGTGAAGAGGAACCGCGGCTCGTAGGCCCGCCCCGACATGGCGTAGTTCCCCGCGCCGTAGCTCGCGCCCATCATGATCGTCAGCGCCGGCACCGTGCTGTTCGACACCGCGTTGATCAGCTTCGCGCCGTTCTTGATGATGCCGCCCTTCTCGTACGAGCTGCCCACCATGAAGCCGGTGATGTTCTGCAGAAAGACGAGCGGCACGTTGGCCTGGTTGCAGAGCTGAATGAACTGCGCGCCCTTGTTGGCCGACTCCGAGAAGAGAATGCCGTTGTTCGCCAGAATGCCGACGGGGTAGCCGTGCAGGTGCGCCCAGCCGCAGACCAGGGTGTTGCCATAGAGCGGCTTGAACTCCGAGAAGCGCGAGCCATCGACGATGCGCGCGATCACCTCTCGAGGGTCGAAGGGCACGCGGGGGTCGGGCGAGACGATCGACAACAGCTCGTCGGCGTCGAAGCGCGGCGGCTCGACGAGGCGGGGCAGGGGGCGCGCCTCTTTGCGCCAGTCGAGGTGCGCCACCACTTCGCGGCACAGGCGCAGCGCGTCGCGTTCATCTTCGGCGAGAAAGTCGGAGACGCCCGAGATCTGGCTGTGCATGAGCGCGCCGCCGAGCGTCTCGTCGTCGACCTCTTCGCCGGTCGCCATCTTCACCAGCGGCGGCCCGCCCAGGTACACCTGCGCCTGGTTCTTCACGAAGATCGCGTAGTCGCTCATGCCCGGCACGTACGCGCCGCCAGCGGTCGACGAGCCGAACACCACGGTGATCGACGGGCGCTTGTGCTGACTCGAGCGGGTGAGATCGCGAAAGCCCGCGCCGCCCGGCACGAAGATCTTGTCCTGGTTCGGCAGGTCGGCACCGCCCGACTCGGTGAGGTTGATCGACGGCAGCCGGTTCGACTGCGCGACCTCTGCGAGCCGCCGTGACTTCACCACCGACAGCTCGCTCATCGCGCCGCCCTTCACCGTCGACTCGTTCGCGACGATGAGGCACTCGACGCCCGACACCCGCCCGACGCCGCCCACAACCGATGCGCCCGTCGTGTGGTTCTCGACCTCGTGGCCTGCCAGCGCGCACAGCTCGAGGAAGTGGCTGTCACGATCGAGCAGCAGCTCGACCCGCTCACGCGGCAGCAGCTTGCCGCGCTTCAAGTGCCGCTCGTTGTACTTCGCGCCGCCGCCTTCGAGGCTCTTCGCCAGGGCGGCCGTCACCGGCTCGAGCAGCTTCAGGTTCTCGTCACGGTTCTTCTTCGCAAAGTCGGCGCGCGCGTCGAAGTGGCTCTGCAGCACCGGGTATCGCTGCTCGTTCACGGGCATGGGCGGGAAGATTCGTACCCTGCGCCCACGAGTCAATCGAAATTGACTCCGGAATCAACGAGGCGGGTTCGCGGCCGAGCGGCTCAGTGCACGGCGAAGATCGGCTCGTCTTCTTCGAACGGGCACACCATGCGGGCCATCTTGCGAATGAACGAGGGGTCGAAGGGCTTCACCTCGTAGTCGGCCGCGCCCAGCTCGAAGCAGGTGTGCCGCATGAACTGATCTTCGTTCGCCGAGAGCATGATGACGGGCACGTCGCGCGTCTCGGGGTGCTTCTTCAGCTCGGCCAGCAGATCGCGCCCGTCGCGGCTCTGATGAATGTCGAGCACGATGAGATCGGGGTGATGCTCACGCGCGATCTCGACGACGTTCGACTTCGTGTCGGACAAGACGTCGATGCCAAACCTGCGGGCTTCGCGTTTGAGGGCGTTGACCAGCAGCGGCTCGTCGTCAGAAACCAGAATCGTCGGTGTTCGCAGCATGATGCACCCCGGGGAGGGAGGGGAGTCTGAGCCCTCACCGGAGCAACAGGCAGACCACACCGGCCCCCGGCTGAACTCGCCGGGTTGGAGCTTCGATGATGGGGTGTCTTCTTCTGGCGGGGTGACAGTCGACTCGACCGCCAGGCGACCCGCATGCGCAGCCTTTCGGCACGCTCAACACAGTCCTGCAGGGTCGGCGCACGATGGGGGTCGGCGCCGACCTCGACTTCAGAACAGCGGGGCCTGGGGGCCGGGAATGATGTCGGCGATGTCGGGATCAGGCTCGCCGGGCTGACGCTCGGGGCGGTTGGCCTTCTCCTGCTTCAGGCGCTCCTTCTCTTCCTTCTTCTTGCGCTGGTACTCCGCGCGCTCCTGCTCCTTCTGGCGTTTCGTTCGTCCGGGCAGCATACGGCGTCACCTTTCGGCCAGTAGAGAACCTCGCGAGCCCATCGGCCATGCCGGGCACGCGCCGAAAGCCCCATAGCAGGCCAATCGACCCGCGGCGAATCACCACTTTGGGCGGGCGAAAGATATCGTGCGCCGCCCCATGGCTCTGCGGCTCGCCAGTCTGTCGGTCGATCTCGACTCCCTCGGCCACTACTGCCGCATTCAGGGCCTGCCCGAGACACTGCTCGACGATCGCGCGCGGAGCCTCGTGTGGTCGACGGCGATTCCCCGGTTCCTCGAGCTGTTCGCGTCGGTGGGCTCGCCCGCGACGTTCTTCGTGATCGCCTCCGACTTGTCCGACGAGCGGCTGGCGCCGGCGCTGAAGACGTCTGCGGCCGCGGGCGTGGAGCTGGCCAATCACTCGTTCTCGCACGACTACGCGTTGTCGCGGCGCAGCCGGGTGGAGATCGAGGCCGATCTGCGGCGCGCCCACGAGCTCATCGCGACGCAGACTGGCGTCGCGCCGGTGGGGTTTCGGGCGCCGGGGTACACGCTCTCGCCGGCGATGCTCGAGGCGGTGGCGGCCCTCGGGTACCGCTACGACTCCTCTACGTTCCCCGCGGCGCCCTACTGGCTCGCGAAGGCGACGGTGATGACGACGTTGTCGGCGCTGGGCCGGCCGTCGCGCGCGATTCTCGACTCGCCGAACGTGCTGCTCGCGCCGCGCGTGCCCTACCGCCCGTCGCTCGCTGCGCCGTACCGTCGGGGTGATGCGCCCTTCATCGAGCTGCCCATGGCCGTGAGCCCCATCGCGCGCATGCCCTTCATCGGTACGTTCGCCACCAGCATGCCGTGGCCGCTCGTCGAGGCGACGTTCCGCCGCATTCGGCATTCGCAGCACTTCAACTTCGAGCTGCACGCCATCGACGTGCTCGACGAGACCGACGGTGTTCCTGCGGCGCTCGCCCGGCAGCAGCGCGACGTCGGCGTGCCGGTGCGCGAGAAGCTCTCGCGGCTGCGGCGGCTCTTCACCTGGCTGGGCGACGATCGCGAGCGCGTCACCATCGCCGAGGCGGCCACGCGCCTGTCGGGGCAGGTCGATGGCTGAAGAGAAGCTCGGCCGCTACCGGCTGCTGTCGCTGATCGCCACCGGCGGCATGGGTGAGGTGTTCCTCGCGCGGCAGGAGGGCCCGGCGGGCTTCTCGAAGACCGTCGTCATCAAGCGCATCTTGCGGCACCTCGCGCGAGATCAGGGCTTCATCGATCTCTTCCTGAACGAGGCGCAGCTCGCGGCCCAGCTGCAGCACCCCTCGATCACCCAGGTCTTCGGCCTCGAGCGCGAAGGCGACACCTGGTTCATCGCCATGGAGTACGTGCCCGGCAGGAGCCTGCGCGCGCTCATCGACACCTGCCGCGAGAAGAAGCTGCACGTGCCGGCGCCCATCGCGGTGCGGCTCATCTCGCAGGTGCTGCAGGGCCTCGAGTTCGCGCACGAACTCAAGGACGAACGA
>JAEUJR010000576.1 GCA_016793585.1 Archangium sp. | reverse complement strand
CAACACCTTCGCGACGGCCAAACGTGACGGCAAGCGCGCGAAGCTCGAGCTGGCCCTGTACCAGTACGGCAACGACGGGCTGAAGGCCGACAACCACTACGTGCAGAAGATGTCGGACCTCACCTCGAACCTCGACAAGGTCTCGGAGCAGCTGTTCGCGCTGCGTACCAACGGTGGCGAAGAGTGGTGCGGCGCGGTGATTCAGCACGCGATGAAGGAACTCGAGTGGAGCGGCAACCCGAGCGACCTCAAGCTCATCTACATCGCGGGCAACGAGCCGTTCGATCAGGGCCCGATTGCGTACCGGGAGATCGTCAAGCAGGCCATCTCGCGCGGCATCGTGGTGAACACGATTCACGCGGGCGACCAGGCGACGGGCATCTCGCAGAAGTGGCAAGACGCAGCGAAGCTGGCTGACGGCGCGTTCCTCACCATCGATCAGAACCGCGCGATCGCCCGCGTCGATGCGCCGCAAGATGCCGAGCTCGCGAAGCTGAACGAGCAGCTCAACGGCACGTACATCGGCTTCGGCCCTCAGGGTGGCGAGGCGATGGCGCGGCAGCAGGCACAGGACTCGAACGCGAAGGGCATGTCGGCCGGCTCGCTCGCCACTCGCGCCGCGGCGAAGGCGTCGGTGCAGTACAACAACGCCGATTGGGATCTCGTCGACGCGAAGAAGGAGGGCAAGAAGGTGGCCGACATGCCGGTGGCCGCGCTGCCCGCGCCGATGCAGGCGATGAAGCCGGCCGAGCGTGAGGCCTTCGTCGAAGAGAAGTCGAAGGAGCGCGCCGAGCTGCAGGCGAAGATCGCGAAGCTGGCGAAGGACCGCGAGTCGTACGTCGCCGGCGAGCTGAAGAAGCAGGCGAAAGACGGCGCGAAGTCGATGGACGACGCGGTCATCGAGTCGGCGACGTCGAAGGCGAAGGCTGCCAACTACGAGTTCTGATCGACGTCCTTCATGACGTGCGCGGGGGTTCCGGCCTGGTGCTGGAGCCCCCGTTCTCGTTGGCGCTCGAGGATCGCGGAGACGATCGCCGCAGGGCAGACGTGATCGATCCGTGCTTCTGCTTCGACGAGCGTCTTGAGGCCCGAAGAGCTCACGCCCGAGAGCTTCGGGTCGGCGGTGACGAAGAAGGTTCGCACCTCGGGAGCGAGCGACGCGTTGAGCCCCGCGAGCTCGAGCTCGGCCGCCGCGTCGGTGGTGGTGCGAACGCCACGCACGAGCCAGGTCGCGCCGACCTTCTTCGCGTACTCGACGACGTAGCCTTCGGTGGATGCGACCACGACGGCCGGTGGGCAGACCTTGCGGAGCAGCTCGACGCGCTCGTCTCGCGTGAACCACGTCACCTTCTTCGGGTTGACCGCGACCAGCACGTGCAGCTCGTCGACGAGATCGGCCGCCTTCGTCACCACGTCGAGGTGACCGAACGTCACGGGGTCGAAGCTGCCGGCGTAGACGCCAACTCGTCGGGGCTGCATGGGAACTCCTGCTGGGTGATGCGGGGGAAGAGGGCGAAGGCGAGCGCGGCGGCGGCGAGGGCGAGCACGGCGGCGAGCTCGAAGTGCGTGGTGTAGCCGAAGGCGGACGCGCTCCAGCCGCTGAGTGCGCTCGCGAGGCCGGTCGCGATGACGACGGTCGAGGCCTGCACGGTCGCGTCGGTCGCCGAGTGCTCGTGGCGAGACCAGTCCATGATGCAGGTGAACAGCGCTGCCGTCGCGAGACCACCCGCCAGATGCTCGAAGGCAATGACGGCGCCGAGCTGCGAAAGCGACGTCGAAGGCGTGACGAAGACGTACGCGAGCACGGCTGCGGCTTGCGTGACTCCGAACCCGAGCAGCGCCCGGCGGCGCCCGATGACGCCGATGAGCACGCCGCCGAGAACGGCGCCGACGAGCCCCGCGACGAAACCGATCGTTCCGACGAGCAGCCCGATCTGTGGAAGCCCGATGCCGAGATCGACGAGCCGTGGCTTGAGCATCGCGACGCCAAAGGCCTCTCCGAACTTGAAGACGAAGAGCAGGGTGAGCAGCGGCGGCGCATCGGAGCGCGTGAAGAAGGCGCGCAGGCTGGCGCGAGCCGCGGCCGGCCGTGGCGCTTCGCTCCAGCGCGAGACGGGCAGGGTGGTGAGCAGCACGCCGACCGACATGAGCAGGAAGACGCCGCGCCACTGAAGCAGCTCGAAGGCCATGAGCAGCGCGCCGCCTCCGATGATCATGCCCACCCGGTACGCGCCGACCTGCAGCCCGTTGGCGAGCCCTCGGAGCGACCGCGGCACGAGGTCGACCGCGATGGCGTCGGTCGCGATGTCCTGCGTGGCGGCGAAGGCGTTCACCAGCATCACGGTCACCAGCACGAACGGGAGCGCCTCGACGAACGACGCCACGAACAACAGCGCTGCCGTGCCGAGCTGGAGCGCCAGCAGCCACCGCCGCCGCGAGTTCGTGCGATCGAGCCGTGGCGCGATGAGGAACTTGAGCGCCCACGGCAGCGCGAGGAGCGAGGTCAGCCCGATGCCCTCGAGCGAGACGCCTGCCTGACGCAGCATCACCGGCAACGCCTGGGTGAAGAACCCGAACGGCAACCCCTGCGCAAAGTAGAGCGCGCCCAACAACGCGAAGAGTCGGGTCGGTTTCATCGCTTCACCTCGAGCAGGCCACGCGCCATCGCCTTGAGGGCCGGAGCGGCGGTGTAG
>JAEUJR010001177.1 GCA_016793585.1 Archangium sp. | reverse complement strand
AACGTCGATCTCGACCGTCGCGGAGCCACCGAGGCCGACGCCGAGCGCCGCTCCGACGCTGCCGCCGATCTTCAGCTTGCCGTCTTCGTAGCCGATGATGCCCGAGGCCCGCGCTTCGGCGCCCGCGCTCGCGTAGCCGCTCGCCACCACCGCGAACGGCCCCGCCGAGAAGCGAACGTCACCTTCGATCTTCGCGACCGCCGAGGCGCCGATTTCACCCTTCGCGATGGCCGTGGGGGGATCGATGGTGACCTGCACGGTGCCGGTGGCTTCAGCGACGGCTTCGGCCGAGGCGCGCGCGTGCCCGTCGACCGCCGCGTTCATCTCGACGCCACCGATGGTCACGCTCTGCGTCTGCGCGTGGCCCGTGACCTCGGCCTCGACCGAGACGCCGACCTTCGCGTTCACCGAGGCGTTGAGGCCGTTGAGATCGAGCCGGCCCTGCGCGTCGACGCTCGCCCGCGCTTCGGCCTTCACCCGCGCGTCGTAGCTGGCTTCGCCAAACCGGCCCGAGACGCGACCCGAAGCCTGCGCGGTGACGCTGGCGACCGCTTCACGGCTGAACTGGCCGCTGAGGCTCTTGCCGTCGAACTGCGCGCTCTGCTGGCCGCTCACGCCGTACTTCGCGACGACCGAGCCGTGGTCGCCCTCGGCGAGCGTCTTCTCGTGCATGCGCGAGGGGTCGACCTCGCCCGACCACTCCGCCGGCTCGAGGCCCATCCAGTCGAGCACCTTGCCGGCGCGCTCGGAGATCTTGTCGGCCCGCGCGGCGATCTTCGACGCATCGGCCTCGCGCTCGTGGAGCACGCTCTTTCCGAAGCTGGTGCCCTTCTTCCAATCGGCGCCGCCGCCCAGCGTGAAGATGCCGTCTTCGTACGTGGTCGACGACGCGGTCTCGAGCTCGGAGCCACTGGCGCGCTTCTCGTTGCGCGTGACCGTCTGATCTCCCTGCTGCCGAACGGTGGTGACGTCGGAGGCCGTGTGAACGTTGCCGCGCGAGTCGCTCGACTTGGAGTGGGTGGCGCGGCGGGTCGCGTTCTCGACCGTCTGCTCGCGACGATCCTTCGTGATGCCGTAGACGTCGGCGCTCTTCGTGGTGATGGTGGTGCGCTCGGTGTCACCCTTCTGCGAGATGGTCTCGAGCCGCGAGTCGCTCGAACGGCGGCCCAGCATGTCGGTGCGCTCGGTGAACGCACTCGAGGTGTCGCGGCCGGGGCGGGTCGTGTGCTTCGAGTACTCGAGCGTCGACTCGAGCAGCTTGCCTTCCGACTTCGTGAGCGTCTGGTTCGTCTCGACGCCGTTGCGCTGCGACGACTTGCGCTTCGTGACCGTGCCGTCTTCGCCCGTCGTCACTTCGGCAGTGGTGGACTTCTCGAGGCGGGCCACGTCTTGCGCGAGCCGCTTCGAGGCCGCCCGCTTCTCGGCCGCCGCCGTCTTCGCCGCCTTCGCCCTGGAGTTCACCCGAACCACGCAGATCTCCTTGAAGAACCCTCAGGAGAATAATCGCCCCAGCCGGGTGGGATGTTGTGCGCCGAGAAGCCAGCTCATTTTACATTGGTGGGAGTCAGCCCCAGGCCAGCCGCGAGCTCGAGCACCCTGGCGACCAGGGCATCGGCGCGGCTGGCGCCATGGCCCCAGACCTCGACGTCGAGCTCGTTGGTGGCGGCCACGTCGGTGCGCTCGTCCAGCACGCACACGCCGCTCCCGTCAGGCAGCCGCACGATCAGGCCCGTCTGGTACTCGTTCAGGTCGACCCTGAGGTGAAGGGGCTCCGAGCCGGGGCCGAGGCCGTCGATCGCCTGCTTGAACACGGCCCCGCGGGTCGACGGCGACACGCTGAAGCGGCGGGTAACGAGCGGCTCGGGCGTGGTCTCGGCGACCACCCAGTCGAGGTACTTGCCGAAGCCGCGCTCGATCGGCACTTCGAGCACCTCAGGCACCTGATACGGGTGCAACGACTTCACGCGGGCGATGAGGCGCTCCACCAGCGCGACCTGCGTCTTCAGCACGAGCAGCACCTCGGGCTCGTCGTGAATGGCGCCTTCCCAGCGGTAGATGGAGCGCAGCTTTGGAATCAGGTTCGCGCAGGCGATGAGGCGCTCCTCGACGAGCGTTCGCGCCAGCTTCGCGGCGACGTCTTCATCGGGCGCGGTCACCAGCACCACGCGAACGGCCGGCGGGGCCTTCTCTGCCACTACAGCTTCACCTCGGAGGTGACGTTTCTTCCGTCGGTGAGCGTGACGACGACCTTCGCGACCACACCTCTGACGCGCTCGGCGGCGCCCACGTCGAAGTGCAGGCCGTGATCTCCGACCTCGTGGGCCACGCTGCGCTGAGGTTGATCTGGCAGGTAGACGGCGGCGGCGGCGAAGCGATCCTGGCGACGGGGTTGAACCACCACCTGGACACGCTGCTTCGTGCGGAACACCAACAGCTTGAACTCGGTGCGCTCCTCGACGACCTCGGGAGCCTCTTTCGCCGTGCGCTCGACGGGCAGCTGCAGCACCGGAGCAACCTTCATCACGGGCTCGTCCTTCGTGAGCGCTGCGATCTCGAGATCGCCCTCTTCCATCGCCTTGAGCGCCAGCATCAGCTCGGGGTCGCTCTCGGCGGCTTTGCGAATCGCGTCAGCTTCGGCGTTGCTGGCCATTCCAAGGTCGAAGCGAAACAACTCGTCGAACCCGAACTGCCGCGTGCGCTTCTGCATCACCAGCTCGTGGGCCGCCTGGGCGCCTTTCGGGAGGCTGCCGCGGGCTTCACCACCGAGCACCTTCACCACCAGGTCGTGCTCGAGACCCGACTTCTCCGACAACCACCACGCGGCCGCGCGCCGCTCGGTGTCGAGAATCGCCAGCTCGTCACGGCGATCGGCGTTGAGCGCGGTGAGGCGGGTACAACACCTGCGACCCAGCTCGTCGGCGGTCGCGAGTTCGTTCGACAAGCGGCCGAGCACGACGCTGGCACCCGGCCGGCCCTTCGCAGCCATTCGCTCGAGCGAAAACCGCGCAGACTCGAGCCGATCGCGCGCCATCAGGGCCTGCATCGCCCACGTCGTCAGCGTCTTGCCGTCGGCGTCACTCTCGGGAATCGCGGCGTCGACGGCTTGATCGGCAGCGCGCTCGACGCGGGCCCTTACTTCGGCCGCCTTCACTCCATCAGCCCAGGAAGAGAGCCCCTTCTCGGGGAGCACCGCGAGCGCCGCGTCGATGAGCTTCTCGTCGCAAGGCACCTTCGCGCGCCGGCGCAACAGATCGCCCGCCGCTTCGAGCATTCGTCCCACCACTGGAGCCGGGTCTCCCGGTCGACTCGCCGCTTCAAGCTCCGCTCTCAACGACTCGAGTTCTGCGATGCGGGCCTGGTACTTTTCGATGGGCGAGACGGTCACGGCTGCTCCTCCTTGCGTGCTTCGAGCACGTACGACTTGAGCCACGCCTGCGCGCGGCTGACACGTTTGTACGAGTTGACGACGGTGATGCCGAGCTGACGGGCGACCTCTTCGTGATCGTCCATGTCCTGGTGGTGGTACAGATCCCACGCGGCGGCCTCGTTCGGGTGCTCTTCCTGGAGCTTCCTGAACGCGGCCCAGTACTCTTCGTTCGCTTCTTTGGCCTCGGCCTTCGCCGCTGAGAAAGCGACGGCGCGGTTGGCTTCGGCAAGCGACTCTTCCCGCTCGTCCTCTTCGTCTCCGCGCGGGCCTTCGGCCAGC
>JAEUJR010001174.1 GCA_016793585.1 Archangium sp. | reverse complement strand
CGAGGTGAAGAACGTCGAGGTGCTCGTCGATGACCTGTCGACGAAGAAGACCAGCGGCGCCGAGCTCGGCTTCACCTGGAACACGAAGGAGCTGAAGACCGGCAAACACACCGTCGACGTCGTCGCGACGAACGCGAAGGGTCAGCAGAGCCGCCGCCGCTTCGAGGTGTACGCCGGAGACCTGTTCCTCCTCGAGCTCGGCTCGCGCTTCACCAACGAAGGCACGCAGGTGACGTTGCGCAACATCGCGCCCGAGGCGACGAAGGGGCAGGTGAAGCTCGAGGTGCGCTCCGCCGAGGGCAAGGTGGCCACCGACGTCGCGTACACGTCGACGCAGACGAGCTCGCACGGCGCGATGGCCTTCGTCTTCGGCGGCAAAGGGAAGGACGGCAAGCCGTTCGCCACCGGCCGCTACGAGGCGCGCCTGATGTTCATCGGAGACGATGGGCAGACGAAGCAGACCGAGACGCTCGTCTTCGTGCACGACACGCCCGAGGCGCAGAGCGCGCGGTACGCCGAGGTGCAGGGCAAGCTCGACCTCTCGCGTGATGGCTCCGGTGCAGCGAACGCCGAGGTCGACCTCGTCGATGAGCGCGGCAACGTGGTGCAGAGCGTGCGTAGCAACGCCGCCGGTCAGTACCGCTTCAAGAGCCTCGACTCGGGCAAGTACAAGGTGCGCGTGCGCAAGGAAGGCTTCGCGGCCGAAGAGGCGTCGGTCGATGCGAAGGCTGGTGCGCCAGCTGCCGCGGCTCCCGTGTCGCTTCACTGAGCGGCCGGTGTTCCGGTCTCGGGTCGCTTGCGCCATCGTCGGGTCTCCCCAACACTGCCGTTCGTGCGCCTTCACTTCGCGTCAATCTCTGAGGCACGGCGGCTCTCGAGCGCTCGGCAGTGCGCCTCAGGGAGTGTCTGTGTCGAGCACCGCTGCCTGCAGTCGGACGCCGGTGTCGATGACGCTGGTGTCGCCGACGCGGGGGTGGACGGAGGATGAAGGGGCCGTCAGCCCGATTGTCCAACCGACCCGCCAACTTCGCGCTCTACAACTGGTACCCCGAACACGGGTTGCATCTGGTCCACCCAGATGACCGCGACGGCTTCATGCGGCTGATGCCAGCGGGACACGTGTTCGGCTTCGCGCGCGTCGGAGACTGGACCGTGCTTTCGCACGGCGCATCGACGTTTCGTGTCTTGGGCGACCTGCTGCGGCCACTGCCCGAGCCGCGCCACTGGCTGGGCGACGAAGTGCGTTTCGTCTCCGGCGCAGAGACCCGGTCGGGCGTCGTGCGCGACGTGCTCTGGCATTTCAGCGACGCGGTGCCCTTCTACCTGCTGTCTGCCGATGGGAAGGCGCTGAACAAGCGCTACCTCGACGACGATCTGCTCGCGCTGACCTGAGCGCTGGAGAGGCGCTGGCTGCACGTGCGCAAGGACGGCTTCGCGGCCGAAGAGGCGTCGGTCGATGCGAAGGCTGGTGCACCGGCAGCGGCGGCTCCCGTCTCGCTGCACTGAGGGCTCGCGCACGCCCGGCGCAGGAGTAGCGTGGCGCCATGGTTCGGTACGGCGCGTGTGTCTTTCTCAGCGCCTTCCTCCTCTTCGCCATCGAGCCGCTGATCGGCAAAGCGCTGCTGCCGTGGTTCGGCGGCTCGCCCGCGGTGTGGACCACGTGCGTCGTCTTCTTTCAGGTGCTGTTGCTCGGCGGCTACACGTGGGCGCATCAGCTGCAGCGCCTCGCGCCGCGTCGGCAGGTCCTGGTGCACACGAGCGTCGTCCTCATCGCGCTCGGGGTGCTGGTGGTGACGGCCCTGGCGTGGCGCGCCCCGTTGTTGCCGAGCGACGACTGGAGACCAGCTGACAGCACGTGGCCTCGGTGGATGACGGTGCGGGTCCTGCTCGTCGGCGTTGGCGCACCCTTCTTCGTGTTGTCCGCCACCGGCCCGCTGGTGCAGCGCTGGTTCACGCTCGCGCAGCCGACGGCCTCGCACTGGAGACTGTACGCACTCTCGAACGCGGGCTCGCTGTTGGCGCTCGTCACCTACCCCTTCGTCTTCGAGCCCCTCCTCACGCTGCGTACGCAGGCCTGGAGCTGGGCTGCGGGCTTCGTCGTACTCGGCGCCCTGCTGTTCCTCGTCTCGCGCGGGGCGGCGGGTGACGCCACGGTGCACGCGCATGAACCGTCGCCTTCGTTTCCGCTGCCAGTCTGGGCGCGCTGGGTGGCGCTGGCCGCGTTGCCCTCACTGCTGCTCCTCGCCATCACCAACCACCTCTGTCAGGAGATCGCGGTCGTTCCTTTCCTCTGGGTGCTGCCGCTCGCGCTGTACCTGGTGAGCCTCATTCTCTGCTTCGAAGGAACGCGCTGGTACCGGCGAGCGCTCTTCGTGCCGCTGCTCGGCCTGCTGCTGGTGGCCGCCGGAGGGCTGCTGGTGACGCGCGCGCCGGTGCTGCCGCAGATTCTGGTGTGGAGCGCGTTTCTGTTCGTGGCCTGCATGGTGTGTCACGGAGAGCTCGCTGCGACGAGACCCGAGGCGGCCGGGCTCACCAGCTTCTCGTTGGCCCTGTCCCTGGGCGGAGCGCTCGGTGGCCTCTTCGTCGCGCTGGTGGCGCCGCTCGTCTTCGACACGTTCTTCGAGCTCGACCTGGGCCTGCTCGCGATGGGCGCGCTGACATGGGGGCTGCTGCGGGAGCGCGCCTGGCCCGGCGCTGGGCAGGCGCTGGCCGCGCGGCTGGGCGTGAACCTGCTCATCTTCGTCCTCGGCGGCGTCATCGTCGCGCACACGCTCTCGGCGAGCATCGGCGCGCTGGCGTCGACGCGGAGCTTCTTCGGCACGCTGCGGGTGCTTCAAGACGGCCACGGGCCGCAGGGCGCGAAACGAACGGCGCTCCTCCATGGCGCGACGGTGCACGGCTTTCAGGTGGCGAACCCCGCCTTCGCCGACGAGCCCACCGCGTACTTCACGCGCCGCAGCGGCGTCGGCCTGGCCCTCGAGCACCACGCGCGCCGGTCGTCGGGAGCGCCGCTGAACGTCGGCGTCATCGGCCTGGGCATCGGCACGCTCGCGGCGTACTCGCGCGCCTCAGACGACTTTCGCTTCTACGAGCTGAGCCCCGACGTCGCGCGCCTCGCCCAGGACCCGGCGTATTTCTCGTACCTCAGCCGGGCCCATGGCCGGGTGTCGGTCGTGCTGGGTGACGGCCGGGTCTCGCTCGAGCGCGGCGCTGGGCAGCTCGACGTGCTCGCGATGGACGCGTTCGGCAGCGACTCGGTGCCCGTGCATCTGCTCACCCGGGAGGCGTTCGCGGTGTACGCGAGGCAGCTTCGGGGTCCCGAGTCCGTCATCGCGGTGAACGTGCTGAACCGCACGCTCGACCTCGCGCCGCTCGTCTTCCGCATGGCCGACGAGCTGGGCTTCGAGGCGGTGCACGTCGTGGCGCGGCCGGCCACCGGAGACGCTGACCCGCTCGAGCTGCCCAGCGACTGGGTGCTGCTCTCGAGAGACCGCGTGCAGCTCGACCGGCTGAGCGCGATGACGACGGTGGTGCCGCGGCCGCCCGAGCTCCCGCAGCCGTGGACGGACGACTTCTCGAACCTCGCAGCCCTGCTCAAGCCCCTGGGGCGCTGAGCTCTCGCTCACGGCGTCGGCTTCGGCCGAGCCACCGCTCCCTGCGGCGCGTACACGCTGATGGCTGCGACGTGGCGCGAGCGGTACCACGCGATGGCGTCACGAATCGTCTCACGCAGCGGCGTCGCCTCGAGGCCCAGCACCGCCTTCGCGCGCGTCGAGTCGACGATGAAGGGCTCGTAGAACATCGAAGCGTTCTCGTTGAGCCCGCGCAGCTCGGGCACGAACACACCCAGCACCGGAATCAACATCGACGCGACCGTGCGTGACGGCGCCGAAAGACGCGGAGCCTTCACCCCAGCCTGTTCTGCGATGAGCGACACGAGCTCGCCCGGCGTCGGCGAGAGCGACGGAGCGTGCAGCACCTGGCCGTGGCAGCGCTCGTCGAGCCCAGCGGCCACCAGCGTCTTCGCGAAGTCGGTCACCGACGTCACCGCGTGCGGCAGCGTCGGGTCGGCCATCACCTGCACCTTCGCGGCGCCCGAGAGAATCGGCTCGAACAAGCGCGCGCCCGCCATCGACTCGGTGACACCGGGGCCGATGAGGTCCGACGCGCGCACCCGCACGATGGGCAGGTCAGTCACCGCAGCGAGCTCGTTCGTCATCTCGACGCGCGTCGTGCTCCGCAGCCCTTTGCCGTTGAGCGGCAGGTTCTCGGTCATCGGGACGCCACCGTGCGGGCCGTACACGTAGAGGTTCTCGACGACGACCAGCACCGCGCCGTTCGCGCGCGCACCTTCGAGCACGCCCCGCTGCAGCGGCGGAAACTGCTCAGGCCAGCGGTGGTACTGCGCGGCGTTCGTGCAGTTGTAGACATGGCTCGCGCCCACGCAGGCCACACGGGTCGTGGCGGGGTCGGTCGCATCGGCGCGAACGTGCTGAACGCGGGCGTCGAGCCACGCGGGACGAGCCCCGCGCGAGGCGAGTACGACGGGCTCCGAGCGTGACAGCAACTCGGCGATGACGGCGCGACCAACGGGGCCCGAGCCAAAGACGACGTGACGGTTCGACATGGTTTCCTCCGCGAGGCCGCGTCAGTGCGGCGTGAAGGAACAGTCGCCCGGCGGCACGGCCGTGGCGTTGGCGTGGCACGACAGACGGCTGTCGTCGCGCGCCACCGTGCTACTTTTGCCCGATGCCCAACCCCCGAACGCCGTCGTACACGGTGGCCGGCTCCACCGTCGCTGCGCTCCTCGGCTACGTGAAGGCACGCGGGCTCGACCTCAGTCATGAACTGACACCGTATGGCCTCACGCTCGAGGCGCTCGTCGCCCCCGACTTCCGCGTCGCCGTCGAGACCACCGAGGCGCTCTGGGTGCTGGCTGCCGAGCGCATGAAGGAGCCCGACTTCGGCCTGCGCTTCGCCGCCCTGCTCGACCTCGACGGCTTTCACCTCGTCGGGCACCTCGCCGCGTCGAGCGCGACGGTCGGTCAGGCCATCGACCGCGTGGTGGAGTTCTCACGGCTGCTCCACGACGCGGGCCGCACCGAGGCCGAGCGCATCGACGGTGAGGTGCACCTCTACCCCGGGTGTCGCGGGTTGCCGAAGGCGCCACCGAATCAGATCGCCGAGTTCAACACCGCGAGCACCGTGGTGCTGATTCGCTTCATCACCGGTCGCCCCGAGTGGAAACCGAGCGAGGTGCGCTTCTTTCACCCCGCGCCCGCAGACGCGCGCCCGCATCGCGCGCTGTTCGGCGTCGCCCCGAAGTTCAAC
Source organism: Archangium sp. (assembly GCA_016793585.1). The sequence goes on along the minus strand of JAEUJR010001174.1, from coordinate 8,071 downwards.
CAGCCAGAGACGGCCATCGTCTTCCCCGAGAAGGACCTGGCGCTGCCCGTGCGGGTGAGCGCGCCGTCACGCATCGGCCAGTACCTCGAGTCGTACGCGCGCACGCTGCTCGGCCAGCTGCCCGAGAAGCACGACGACCTGCGAGACCAGGTGCTGCGCGCGCTCATCTCGAGCCTTCCGACGGGCGGCCTCACCATCGAAGCCGCGGCCCAACGCTTCGCGATGACGCCCCGCACGCTGCAGCGCCGCCTCGCCGAGACGAACGACACGTTCAGCGAGCTCGTCGACGAAGCGCGGCTCACGACCGCGCAGCACTACCTCGCCGACGACAAGCTGACGCTGGGCGAGATCTCGTACCTGCTGGGCTTCAACGAGCCGAGCACGTTCCACAAGGCATTCCGAAGGTGGAAGGGCGTGCCTCCGGGAGCCTGGCGCGAGCAGGCGTTGACCGCGCACTGACGGTGTCGCGCGACGCCAATCGAGTGTCGTGAGCGGCCACTGTCGCCAGCGCGGTTCGGCGCGACAACAGGGGCATGAACGCACTCGCCCTGTTGCTCCTCCTGTCTCAGACGCCCTCCCCGCCCGCCGCGCCGCAACGTCAGTTCAGCGTGCACGCGTTTCGCTCGCCCTCCATCGGCGTCGAGCTGCGTGAAGGCTTCTTCGCGCTGCATGTCGGCGCGTTTCCACTCATCGTCGACTCGACGCCCGAAGGTGGCACGCGCACGACCTGGTTCCTGAAGACCGGGCTGACGGCGTACTTCCTTCGCTACGACCTCGGCTCGGGCCGCCCCTCGAGCCTCTTCGCCTCCGTCTCGCTCGTGCAGGGCCTCAACAACGAGTGGAACGTGGGCACCTCCATCACGCACGGCACCGGCGTTCACGGAGAGCTCGGCGTCGTCTGGGCCGCGTGGCGCGGGCTCGACGTGCGGCTCGGCGTCGGCGCGCTCGTCGGCTTCGACGGCCGCTTCAACGTGCACCCCACCCCCGGTTTCAGCTGGTCCACCGTCTTCTGAAAGGAGCCTCACCCATGAATCGCCAACGTCTCGTCGTCGGTCTCTCGCTCATCGCCTTCCCGCTCGCCGTGCAGGTGCCCTTCACGTTGCTGGTCGAGCGCTTCAGCTACCCCGACATTCTCTCGCGCAGCGCCGACGAGGTGCTCACCCGATTCCACGCGGGCGGCAGCGCCATGGTGTTCACCTGGTACGCCTACGCGCTGTGCACGCTGGGCCTGTTCTTCGTCGCGACGATGTTGCCCGCCGTGCTCGAGCAGAACGGCGCGGTCGCGCGGCTCTCGGTGGCGAGCGGGGTCATCGCGGCGCTCTCGCAGCTGTTCGGCCTGCTGCGGTGGACGCTCGTCGTTCCCTTCCTCGCCACGCGTTGGGTCGAGCACCCCGAGCAGCACCAGGCGCTCGAGGTCGCGTACGAGGTGCAGCACCGGCTCTTCGGCGTGCTGCTCGGTGAACACGTCGGCCCGCTCTTCATGGCGGTGTGGACGGCGACGGCGTCGGTGATGTTGCTGAAGACGCAGGCGCCACGGCTGCTCTCGGCGGCGGGCTTCGTGAGCGCGGTGCTCTTCATCGGAGGCCTTGGCTCGGGGCTGTCGCGCGCAGTGCCGATGCCCGCCTTCGTGCAGCCGTTGCCGATGCTCGCGTTCATCGCGTGGTCGGTGTGGGCGCTGGCGACGGGCGTGCTGCTCGTCATTCGCTCGAAGGCCCGCGTGGGTGCAGCGCGCTCCTCGAAGGCCGCGGCGGCCGTGGCGACGGCGGTCATCGGCGCGGGCTGCCAGTCGGCGCCGGCGGTTCGCACGAACGAGCCTGTGACGGTTCCGGTCGAGGTCACGGAGCGCGGCGAGACGGTCTATTTCGGCAGCACGTTTCCGCTGAAGAACGCCGGCAGCGAGCCGCTGTTCGTCTACGAGCGGCGCGTCGAGGCGCGCGGTGACGTCCTCGTGTCGACGCACGTGACGCGAGAGCCATCGACTGGAGTCATCGCCGTCGCCGAAGCAGCCACGCACACGGCCGACTACGCGCTGCAGCAGTACACCCTGCACGCGAATCAACTGGGCCAGCATGGCTCCATCAGCGTCGAGGGCGAGCAGGTGACGTTCAAGCTCGTCGACGACGCGGGCGAACACACGAAGGTGGAGCAGCAACGCCTGCCCGTCGTCATCGGACCGACGCTGGTGGGCTTCACGCTGAAGCACCTGCCGACCCTGCGCGCGAAACAGTCGGTGGCCGTGCGCTTCGCGGTGCTCGACCGGCTCGAGACGATTGGCTTCGAGCTGTCGGAGGTCGAAGGCGCCGCCGGCCAGACGCGCATCAAGATGGCGGCCTCGAACTTCCTCTACGCGCTGGCCATCGCCCCCCTCTTCTTCACGTTCGACACCGCGACGGGAAAGCTGGTGCGGCTCGAAGGGCGCGTGCCTCCGAAGCGGCGCACGGCCGATGGCTGGGCCGACCTCGACGCACGCGTGGAGTACCGCTTCGTCGCCGACGCCTACCGCTGACGTCGGGCGAAAGCGTGCCTCGAGACAGACAGGTGGCATCCACTCCGGTGATGAGCTTCAGCGCGCAGCCGCCGTACACAACGGGCACGACGCCGGAAGATGCGTCACCGGCTTGCGATGCAGGTCGAGCACCGCGCGTGAGACCTCGGCGAGCTCGCGCCGAAGCTCACGCCGCGCACCCTTCACCCGGGCCACCGTCATCGAGTCGTAGCGCGTCGTCTGATGGCGCATCCACGCGAGCACCGCGGCCTCGGCCCGACGCTCGATGGGAATGCGCTCGGTGCGCGCCACCGTTCCACTGCCCACCGGCGTCGCATGCGCCGTCACCCGCTTCGCCACCTCGACCTCGAGCGCCTCGAACGCCGGTGAGAACCGCAGGAAGCGCCGCACCGCCGTGTCGAAGTCGACGACGTACCCGGCCTGTTCTTCTTGCCGCCGCTCCACGGCCTTCGCGCGCTTCTTCGCGTACTCGGGCGTCGCCCGCTCGGCCTCGAGCTTCGCCTTCTCGGCGTCGATGGTCGCCTTCGCCGCCCACACGCCCTTCGAGAACGTCTTTCGCCCCACCTTCTCGACGACGGCCCACGTCGGGCCCGCGGCCTTCACGCGACGGGTGAGGCCTGCGTCACCGGGAGGCAGACAGCTCCACTCTGAAGGAATGGTGAGCACCCGGCCATCGGGCGCGCGCACCTGCCGCGGGTCTTTCGTCGGAGCACACACGAGCGACTGCTGAGTCATGGCTGAGAGGAAGCACAGCCCGCACTGCCGCACAACCGACGTGTCATCGAGCGGCGTCGAAGCGGTTGGCGAGTTCGAGGAACTCGTCGCCCCAGCCCGAGTGAATCGCGACCTCTTGCAGCGGGCCCGTCGGGGCGAACAGCACGGAGACGTCTGGGTGCTGGCCGGCGCCCAGCTCGGCGATTCGGCGGTCGAGCTCGGCCACCGCGTCAGCCTGGCCCTGCCAGCTCGAGAACGTGAAGTCGTTGCCGGGGCGCTGCAGGCGCGCGCGCACGTCACGAAGCACCGCCCGCAGGGACTCGACGCGGCGCTCGTTCGGGTCGCGAATGATGACGAAGACGCCATCGGCGCGGCGCCGCAGCACTGCGCCGGGCTTGCGGTTCCAGCGCAACAGGTCGACCTGCAACACCTCTTGCGGTGAGGCGCGGTACCAGCCCTCGTCGGCGAAGCTGCCGCCGCGCGGCTGCTCGGCGACATAGAGGGTCGAACAGCACGGGCAGCGCGAGACCCACGAGGTCTTGAGGTGCGGCCCGAAGCGGAGGTGCTCGACGAGCTTCGCGACGGCCTGCTCCTTGCCCGACAACGTGTCCTGGGTGATTTCGCCGTCGTCGTCAGTGAGGAACCAGGCGCTGGAGCCGATGACGCTGCAGATGCCACAGCTCGCCGCGTCGCTCGTCGGCGGCGCCAACACGCGGGCGAGGGTCTCGTCGGTGAGCGGCACGTCGGCCATGGCGCCGATGCTACCCGACGGCTGCTCGACTCGGAGCCGAGCAGCTCGTCGTGCCCACGCTTCAGCGACGGGCGTGCTCGAAGCGGTCGTCGCGCAGGTCTCGCTCGGCGATGGCCGCGGCCTGCGAGAACACGCTGCGCTTCTGATTCAGCGCGAAGCGGTCGACGCGCCCCTGCAGCCGGTCGAGCTGCCGCTGCAGACTCAGGAGCTGCTCGACGGTGCGCCGGTCAGAACGGTCGAAGCGGCCCCGCCCGCCGACACGAAGCTCGGCGAGCTCCTGGCTGATGAACTCGGCGAACCGCGCGTCGAGGCGACGCAGCGCGCGCTCGTCGCGACTGGCCACGGCGAAGTCGAACTCACGCAGCAACCGGTTCGCCGTTCGCACGTCGAAGCGGTCGTCGCGGCGCTCCTCACGCATCGGAGCGACGACTGTCACGGGCGGCGGCGGCGCGGCAGGCATCACCACCGCGGGCATCGGGGCCGTCGGCACGGGCACCGCTTCGTGCCTGCGACCGTCTGCGAGAGCCAACGACGAGAGACCAACGGCGCCAACGAGCAGGTGCTTCAACATGGTGTTCCTCCTGTGGTGCAGGGCGTTTCGTTCGCCTGCGAGGAGATGGACTGGAGGCACCACCGGCCATTCTGTTCAGAAGTGTGAAGGGCGAAGTCGCCTGAACCGCTCGGCTTTCGCTCAGTGCACCCACGCATCGCGCGGCGCATCAGCCGCCTGCGCGACGAGCAGTCGGTCGAGCTTCGTCACGCGGTCTCTATCGAGCCGCGTGCCCCGCTCGGGAAAACCGAGGCCCCGCGCGCCCCACTCGGGGAGGAAGAGAATCGGCGTCGCGTCTCCGTCGTAGCCGAGCTGCACGAGCTGCCCTCTGGGGAACTGGGTGCACTGCTTGTCACAGCAGAAGAAGGTCTCGCGCACCGTGTAGAGGCCTTCGCTGGCGAGCGGCTCGAGCGACGAGGTCCACTCCGCGCTCGGAGCGGTGATGCCCTGCGCGTGCCACTCGGCACGATTGAGTGCCCAGCTGCGCGGCAGGTACACGCCGGGGCCCGGGTCACCGTGGTTGTGGAACATGACGAGCCGGCCGGCGGGCAGGTTCTCGAGCGCGCGCGTGGTTCGGTAGAGGCCGCAGGGTGGGTGGGTCGCCATGCCGGGTGCTGATAGCAGAACGGGGCGCCCGGTTGCCCGAGCGCCCCGTCTGGTGAGTCAGGTCACGAAGCGATTACTGCGGGGTGAACCGGAACGCGTTGCTGGTCGAGACTGAACCCGCCGTGTTGTACGACGACTGCACGCCCTCGTTGCCGGGGAAGTTCTCGACGCCGACCGTGGCCGAGTTGCCACTCGTGCGCGGGTCATCTCCGCCGTTCACGTCGAGCGCGCAGTAGTGGAACTCGATGAGGTTCGAGGTCTCGTTCAACTGAACCTGGAACCGCAGGCGCTCGGGGCCAGCGACGCCACCGTTGTACGGGTAGAAGTTCGCCCACTCGACCGTGAAGCGTCGATTCGGAGCGCTCCCCGACGTGAGGTAGCTCACTGCGCCAGTCCCCGAGGCGTTGACCAGGTCGTCCCAGAACGGGGCGACGAAGTTGTTCGGCGTTCCGGTGGTGGGAATCGCCGAGTTGGCCGCCGTCGTCGACGTGCTTCCCGTCGAGGTGGGCCACAGCTGGACGAACCCGTTCGACGACACCGAGAAGTTCGTCACGGGTGTGCCGAAGAACGAGAACGCGAAGCCCGAAGGAAGGGCGACGAGCGGGGAAGAAACGTCGTCTCCGACCGCGCTGGCGAGGGCCGTCGCCGTGGTCATGTCGTCGCACGCCGTCGGGGTGATGACTGAGCGCACGTACGAGAAGTACGGAATGGCCGCGATGTCGAACGTGCCGGTCGTGGTTCCGCTCGGAGAGCCAACCGCGATGGTGAACGTCTGGCTGGTCAAGGCGCTGTTGCGAATGAACAGCGTCTCGGCGCCAGCCGACGTCGTCGAGCTCGAGGCGTCCACCGACGAGGTGCAGGTGGTCGCTCCACACGACGGCAACAGGCGAAGGTTGACGTTCAGCCCCGTGGGCGTGGCGACGACGTTCGTGGCGGCGCCCGCGGCGAGCGTCACCGAGTAGTAGCGAACAGGGCCGTTGGCCGTGGCGAGACAGCCAGTCGGAGCTGCAGCACCACCGGCCAGCGACTGAGCAGTCAGAGGCGTGTTGGCGACGAGTGCGGTGGCCGAAGCGCAGAAGGCATTCGACGGCGTCGGCGCAACGATGGCGTTGATACCGAAGGTCTGGGTCGACGTCGCGCCCGTGTTCGCCGAGCTGACGGCGATGAGGGCCGTCGTGCTCGCGCTGGTCGAGTTCGTGAAGATGACGTTCTCGAGACCCGACGAGGTGGTAGTCGTGGTCACGTCGGCGCTTGCTGCGCAGCTCGTGGCGCTGCACGAGTCGAGCAGACGAACGCCGTAGTCAGCTCCGTTCGGGGTCACGACGGCCTGGAGCGTGTTGTTCGCGGGCACGGCCACCGAGTAGTAGCGGACGTAGCCGGTCTGCGAGGGCAAGCACTGGCTGAGCGGCTGGCCGCCAATGTCGATGCGCTCGCCAGTCACCGGAGTACCGGCGGTGAGAACCGTCGGACCAGCGCAGAACGCGTTGGTCGGAGGAACGGGCGCCGCAGTCACTGCCTGGATCGAGTACGTGCCAGTCGAGGTGAGCGTCGAGGCGCTGACGGCGATGGTGAACGTCCGCGTGGTGGCACCCGAGTTCGTCAGCCGAAGCGCTTCAGCGCCGCTCGAGGTGTTGTTCGAGAACGCGTCGCAGGTCGTCGCGCCGCAGTTGCTGAGCTGCCTGAGCCCCACGTTGAAGGCCGAAGAGGTCGCGGTGACCGAGACCGCGCCTCCAGCCGGAACGTCGACGGTGTAGTAGCGAACCGGGCCAGCCTGCGCAGTGACGCAGTTGGTGAGCGCGGTGCCGCCTGTCTGAATCGTCTCACCCGCAGTCGCAGCAGCGTCGACCACCAGCGCCGTCGCCGCAGAACACTGAGCGTTCGCAGACAAGGTGATGGGGGTGGTGGCGACGGAGACGTCGAACACCGCGTCGGTGCCGCTCCTCGTTGCCGCGACCGAAACGATGGCGGTCGTCGGAGCGCCGCCTCGATTGTCGAAGACCAGCGTACCTGCGGTGGTTCCCGAACCGCTCGCCAAGCAGGTCGTCGCTGCACACGAGTCGACGAGACGACGAACGACCGACACCGCTGGAGCCTGCGGGGTGACGGTGAAGGTCGCGCGAGTCGCGGCGGGAACGCTGAACGAATAGAAGCGCTGAGGCCCGCTGTTCGAGACCGCACACGAAGTTCCAACGGCGCCGCCTGACTCCGTGCTCTGACCCGTGGTGGGGGTCCCTTCGACCAGAGCCGTCGGCGTAGCGCAGCTCGCGTTCGCGGCCGAGGGTACCGCCGTGGCCGTCAGACCGTAGGGGGCCGGACCACCCGTCGGAATGGTAGACGAGTAGCGCTCGACGATGACCGAGTAGCTGCCGGGGGTGAGCTGTGCAGAGAAGCGGCTGGGCCCGAACGTCGAGGTGCCCTCGTCGCTGCATCCCAGTTCGCTGCCAGCATCGGCACACTGGCTGCGAACATAGAGGACGGAATCGATGGTGTAAGCGCCACCGTCGGGCAACACCGAGGGCGTCGTCTCGAACTTCACGGTCTGAGTCGAGTTGACCGAGAAGCTCCAGATGTCTTCCGCACCAACCGTGCTCGTGGTGCAACCGGCGATCAGCGAGCCCGCTGCCGCATTGATGCTGCCTGCGACCGAGCTGTTGGGAGCCAGGGTACCAGCCGAGGGCAATGCGCACTGTGCGCTGCCGCCGCCCGCAGAGCCGCCAGCCGTCGCACCGCCAGCCGTGCCACCCGCGGTCGCACCGCCAGCCGTGCCACCCGCCGTCGAACCGCCAGCCGTGCCGCCCGCCGTCGAACCACCAGCCGTTCCGCCAGCCGTCGAACCACCGGCCGTGCCGCCTGCCGTCGAACCACCGGCCGTGCCGCCTGCCGTCGAACCACCAGCCGTGCCGCCTGCCGTCGAACCACCAGCCGTGCCGCCTGCCGTCGAACC
>JAEUJR010001168.1 GCA_016793585.1 Archangium sp. | reverse complement strand
GACGAGCGGCTGCGCCAGACGATGTCGTTCCAGACGATGTACCTCGGCGTGTCTCCGTACGAGGCGCCGGCGGTGTTCTCGCTGCTGCCGTACACCGAGCTCGCGGTCGGCATCTGGTACCCGCTCGGCGGCATGGGCGCGATTCCGCGCGCGCTCGAGAAGGTGTGTCACGAGCTGGGCGTGGCGACTCACTACAACCGCTCGGTGAAGCGCATCGTGATGGAAGGCCGTGTCGCGAAGGGCGTCGAGTTCGCCGACGGCACGGTGGAGCACGCCGACGTCGTCGTCTGCAACGCCGACTTCCCGTGGGCGCAGAAGCACCTCGTGCCTGCCGAGGTGTCGTCGACGAAGTCGCTCGAGAAGAAGCGGTACACCTCGTCGGGTTACATGCTGTACCTCGGCCTCGACCGCCGCGAAGAGAAGCTGCTGCACCACAACGTCTTCTTTGGCCGCGACTTCGAGGGCAGCTTCGCGAGCATCTTCGAGAAGCTCGAGGTGCCCGACGACCCGTCGTTCTACGTGAACGCGCCGGCGCACACCGACCCGACGATGGCGCCCGAGGGCAAAGACGCGCTCTATGTGCTCGTGCCGGTACCGCACCGCGCGCCGCACCTCGACTGGAAGGTCGAAGGCCCGAAGGTTCGCGCGAAGGTGTTCGCGCGGCTGAAAGAACTCGGCATCGACCTCGAGCCGCACATCGAAGTCGAGCGCGTCATCACGCCCGACGACTGGGAGCGTGAACTGAACCTCGAGCGCGGCTCCAACTTCGGGCTCGCGCAGAACATGTTCCAGATTGGGCCCTTCCGGCCGAAGGTCTGGGACGACCAGGTGCAGAACCTCTTCTATTGCGGCGCCTCGGTGCAGCCCGGCACGGGCGTTCCGACGGTGATGATCTCGGCCGACCTCTGCGTGAAGGCCATCGCGCAGCACGCGCCGATGAAGCCCAACGTGCGGTCGATGGGCGCGAAGGCCGAGCCCTCCCTCGAAGGCCCGCGGCTCGCGGCCCGGGAGGCGCTCTCGTGACGAACGCGCTCGCGCTCCAGTCGTCGTCGGGCTCGTCGCTCGTCGCAGAGGGGTACGAGCGCGCGAAGGCGCTCACGAAGCACCACGCGAAGTCGTTCTTCTTCTCGAGCGTCGCGATGTTCGGCGCGCGTCGGCGTGGGGCGTTCGCGCTCTACGCGTTCTGCCGCCGGCTCGACGACCTCGTCGATGGTGACAACGCGGGTGATGGAACGGTGGCGGCTCCGGCCGCGCTGCCGTCGCAACTGTCGGAGCGTCTCGCGCTCGCCCGCGCTGCGGTCTCGTCGCTGTACGGCGCCGAGTCGGGTTCGGTGTGGCGAGACCTGCCCTGGCATGAGTCCGAGGTCGCTGCGTTTCGCGACACCGTGCTGCGCTACGGCATTCCCGAGCGGCCGTTTCAGGAGCTCATCTCGGGCATGGAGATGGACCTCACGAAGTCGCGCTACGCGACCTTCGAGGAGCTGCACCTGTACTGCTACCGCGTCGCGGGCGTCGTCGGCGAGATGATGACGCCGGTGCTCGGCCACGCGAACGATCGCTGCCTGCCGTACGCGGCCGATCTCGGCGTGGCGATGCAGTTGACGAACATTCTCCGTGACGTGAAGGAAGACCTCGGCCGCGGCCGCATCTACCTCGCGTCGAACGAACTCTCGGCGTTCGGCATCAGCGAGCACGACCTGCTGCGCTGGTCGCGTGGTGACGAGCAGCCCTCGCTCGCGTGGATGCACTTCATGCAGTTTCAAATCGCGCGTGCGCGGGCGTACCAGCGGCGCTCGTTGCTCGGCGTGCCCGACCTGCGCGGCTTCGGCAGTCAGCGTGTCGTTCGGCTCATGGGCACCGTCTACGGCGGCATTCTCGAGGTCATCGAGGCGCAGCAGTACGACGTGTTCTCGAAGCGCGCGCACGTGCCGCTGAGCGGAAAGCTCTCGCGGGCGCTCTCGGTGCTGCTCACCCCGAACCCGACCGCGCTCGGTCCCCCGACGCCCATTCCCCAACTCGAGGCGCCCAGGTGAAACGAGTCGCCGTCATCGGAGGTGGCATCGGAGGCCTCACCGCCGCGGGCATGCTCGCGCGCAAGGGCCATCGGGTGACGCTCTTCGAGGCGACGGGCTCGCTCGGTGGCAAGGCGGGCACCCTGCGCGTCGATGGGCTGGTGTTCGACACCGGCCCGACCGTGATGACGATGCCCGACACCGTGCGGGCGACGTTCGCCGACCTCGGCGCAGAAGACCTGATGCCGCGGCTCGCGCGCCTTCCCCTGCAGACGCACTATCGCTACGCCGATGGCCGCGAGTTCCTCTGCTGGGAAGACCTCGACCGCGCCGCCGAGAGCGCCGCAGCGCTGCACCCGGCCGACGGTGACGGCTTGCGCTCGTTCTTCGCCGACGCGCAGCGGGTCTATCGCGCGGCGGGCCAGCCGTACCTCGACGCGCCCTATGAGACGATGATGGGCTTCATGGCGCGCGCGGCCCGCAACGGCCTCGGCACGCTCGTCACCGGGCTGAAGCTGTCGACGCTCGACGCGCTCGGCCAGAAACACTTCGAGAGCCAGCACCTGCAGCAGTTCGTCAATCGGTTCGCCACCTACGCGGGCGCGTCTCCGTACGAGGCGAACGCGGCCTTCGCGATGATCGCCCACATCGAGCGCGCCTTCGGCGTGCACCACGCCATCGG
>JAEUJR010001165.1 GCA_016793585.1 Archangium sp. | reverse complement strand
CCTCTTCCTTCGGGGTACCGCACGAGGGGTCGAGGCACTCAGGGTTGGTCGAGTTGGCCAGCTGCGCGAACGCTGGCGCGGCCACCAGGGCAACCGCTGCTGACAAGAGGGCGAGGGTGCGATTCATGTGTTCTCCCGTGTGAGGAAACGTCGAGTCCGAACGTGCGCTTCTTCAAGCTTCGATCCAACGAACTCAGAGCAGCGGTAGCGAACGATTCCGAACAGTTGGAGGCAGTTCGGCGTGTAAGGACAAGAAGGTGTGGAGCGTGGAGCCCAACCACTGTGCGGAGGGGACTCCACACTTCCTGCGCGATCAGAGGCCGTTCTCGAAGGTGTCGTCGGCGAGCTTGATGAGGCCACGCGGCCTTCGGGTGGCGGGCGCCGTAAAACGCACATTCTCGACGTGCAGCCGGCCCACGCCCGTTCCTCGAGGGTCGTTTTCCCGGCCGACCTGGAAGTAGAGGTAGATCTCGTTCGTGCCCTTGAGAATCACGCGGCCGCTGTCGTTCGGAGAGCCGCGCTGCAGGGTCTCCATCACTCCGATGTTGTAGGCGTTGATCGAGTAGCAGCTGCGGCCATCGGGTGTCGGGTCGATCTCCTTGATGGCGTAGCCGTAGCCGCGGTCCTGGCGGAACTCGATGTCGGCTGAAGTCGGGTCGGTGTGCGCTTCGATCTCTCCGATGTTTGGCAGACCATCACGATCATCGTCGTTGAGATCTTCGGCGATGAGCGGGTTGGTGCCTCCGAGAAATTCGACGAGGTCGGGCGCGGAGTCACCGTCGGTGTCGGTGATGCAGGCGTCGGTGCCGAGCACACGCTCCTCGCAGTCGTTGAGCCGGTCGCCGTCGGTGTCGAGGGCGAAGCTGCAGCCACGCACGACGTCGATGTTGCCAGGCTGCGGCTTGAGCCCCATACGAACCTCGACCCCGTCACCCAGCCCATCACCATCGGTGTCGATGAGGATCGGGTCGGTGCCGATGTTCGCCTCGTCCTGATCAGGAAGGCCGTCACCGTCGCTGTCGACCAGCCCGGCCGATGGTGCCTTGGTGGCCCGAACCCGCACGTTGCGGTTCATCGCGATGAAGCGCTTGAGCCGCAGCGCGCGCTGCAGCGAGCCGTAGTTCAGCGTGCGAATGCGGTCGACGATGCCGCCCTGGTTCGTCTCGTACAGTTCCGTGCCGCCCGCGCGCGCAATCGCGCTCGCCTGGAACCGGGCGATGTCGTCCGACGCGCGGCGAACGAGCACGGGCTGAACGGTGACCTCACCCGCGTTGTAGCGAACGGCCAGCTGGCGCAGCGACTCGGTCACGCGGCCCAGCTCGCACTCCGAGCAGCGCGGAATGTCACCGGAACGGGCGAACTGATCACACCGCCCATCGATGCCGGGGTTGAACGTCGGGTTGTTGCAGCTCGTGTCTTCGCCCAGCATCAACAACACGACGTAGTAACGCGTGCGCGCGACCTGCCCGCGACAGCCCGTCTGCATGTCACCGCCGATGATGCTCTCGGCGAGCTTGAGCGGAGAACGCTGCGAAATGGGACCCGCTTCGTTGAACGCGTTGTACTTGGCGAAGGCCGTCGTCAGCGCCGTCTGATCAGCGGTGAACGAGCCCTGCAGACCGCTCGCGATCGAGTGATACCCGATGAGACCGAAGCTGATGCCGGGGTTCGACTGCTGGGTGACGGTGTCGGTGAGGGCCTGAACGATCTCTTCTCGCATCATCGTGTCGACGCCCGCGCCACCTTCGATCGCGAAGAGCACCTTCACGGGAAAGGCGTCGCCCGCAGCGATGGGTGCGCAGACGGTTGCCTCGAACTCGGCGCGGTCGGGCCCGCCGGCTCCTCCGGCACCGACAGCGTAGAGACCGACATCGGTGCAGCCGACAACGAGCGACGCGAGGGACAGCACGAGAAGAGCGCGCATGCGGCGGCGCACTCTAGCCCGACTTCAGACCAAGCCACGTGTCTGACGTACGACTACAGCGACAAGACCCACGCGAGCAGGTCGTTTCGCTGCTGGTCGGTCAGCTGATCAGCACGACCATGCTTGGGAGCCCACCGCTCGACCGCCGCTCTGAGCGGGAACCGATCGTTCACCACGACGCTGCCGTCGTCGGCCACCGTCAGGCCCGCCAGCCCCGTGGTGAGCATCGGGAAGACGTCCCACGCCCCAAGGAGCGCCGGTGTCGCGAAGCCCTCGAACCGTGTGTTCTGCAGCTCGGCCCGCAGCGGCATGAACCTGGGTGTGCCCACGTCGAGGTAGCGATCGCGCGTGGCCAGGTCCTGGTCGACGGTGAACTGTGGTGAGGGGTGGCAGCTCGCGCACTCGGCCTTGCCGTCGAACACCGAGAGGCCTCGTCGCGGCGAGCCCACCTTGCCATCGGGCAGGGTGAGCTGGTCGACGGGCGCGCCGTCGTCACCCACGAACGGGTTGGGCAACGTCGGGATCAGCGAGGTGAAGACGGTGAGCGCCTCGATCTCTTCGGGCGTCATCACCGGGTTCTGAAACCGGTTGCGGCTGCCGACGATCTTCGAGGTCTCGCCCATCGAGTGCGTCGAGGCCGGCGTGAAGTACGGCGGCGTCTCGCGGCTGCCCCGCACCGACGTCGAGCGGTAGATGCGCAGCGGCATCGTCTTCTCGAAGAGCACGCCTTCACCGTGGCCCTCGAGGTGGCAGGCATCACACGTCATCGCGGTGCGACCGAGGTCGGCGAAGTACAGCACCTGGCCCAGCCGTCGCGTCTTCTGCTGCAGCATGTCGGTGACGGGCCACTGCTCGCGCCACAGCACCTTGCCTTTCGCCGCGTTGGCGACATCGAGGCTGGCGACGGTGCCGGTGAAGCGGTTGAGCACGAAGAGCGTCTTGCGATCTGCCGAGAGCACGAGCGCCTTCGGGCCCGAGTGTACAGAGAGCCCTGCCCTGCCCTTCACGTTGAAGTCCTCGTCGGGCCGAATGTGCGGGAAGCGGTCGGGCGGCGGCAGCGCGATCTCCTGGACGAGGGCCTTCGCCCCATCGCCGTCGGAGCGCGCGAGCTTTTTCGCGTCGATGACTCGCACCAGGCCCAACCCGACGTCCGAGGCGTACAGCAGGCCCTGAGTGTCATCGAGCACGAGCGCCTCGGTCACGCCCGCGCCGAAGCCCAGGTGTCGCTGCCACGCGAGCGGGGCGCCCTTCGAGGGCAGCGTCAGTGAAGCGACGCCGCCGTTCATGCTCACCTCCATCTTGTCGGGGTTGGGGCCGATGTTGGGGCCGATGCTCGAGAGGAAGAGCCGGCTCAGCTTCGGCGAGGCGACGAGCGCGCGCGGCGCCTTTCCATTCATCACGTAGGCCGAGTACTTCTGCGTCGTGCCACCGATGATCGGCGTGCCCGGCTTCGGTTGCGTGCTGGTGAGCACCTTGCCGCTCGCCACCTCGAGCAGCTCGACCTCTCCCGTCTGCAGCGACCCTACGGCGAGGCCAGCAGGCGTCATGGCCATCGCGCGAGGGTTCATCGCCACGGGGGTTCGCCACTTCTCCTTGAAGCCGTTCTTCACCTCGAGCGCGCTCACGGTGTCTCGAGCGTGTTCGGCGACGAAGGCGAGCTCACCATCGACCAGCACCGACGCCGCGAACTTCGGGGCGGGCGCCCGGGTGACGAGCGGCGGCGAGGGAGCGAGATCGATCACCACCACCTCGGGAGCGTAGAGATGGGTGACGACGACCGAGGTGGGCCCGATCGCCGCAACCGCCGAGGGGCCATCACCGACCGCGATCGGGGTGACCTTCTTGGTCGCGACGTCGAGCGCGTAGACGCGGTCTTCGTTCGTGCTCACCACGACCAGTGTCTTGCCATCACCCGTGGCCGTCATCGCGACGAGATCGGGGAAGCGGGTGTCGTTGATGAACCGAAGCTCGGCCCTTCCTTCTCCGCCTGCGAGCGAGGCTTCGATGATCGCCTCGGGCGCGATTCCCAGATCGACTCCGGCGGGCAGCCTGGCGAAGGCGTGCGCGTCGTCGAGCACGACGAGCGGCAGGGTCTTCGAAGCGGGCGCACCGAGGACGAGCCCCTTCGCCTTCGACAGACCGACGCCGGTGATCGTCAGCGGGGTGCTCGTCGCATTGGTGACGAGACGCGGGCCCACAGTGAGGAGCCGCACCTGTGGGGTCGCCCCCGCGTCGGGAACTGGCGGAGAAGAAGTGGTGTCGGCTCGTTTGCACCCAACACCGCAGAGCAGCGTCACTCCAAGGAGCGCCACATGTCGTCGCATTCGCGCAGAAGTACCACATGGGGGAAGTGTCCACCCCACTCCGTGGAGCGCAGTCCCCGACTGAGTGGGGCGCTGAGGCTGTCGTGTACTCCTTGACCCCTCGGCACGGCGTTCGCTTAACTCCCCGGCTCGACATGCGCTCTTTCCTGATTGCTGGCTCGTTGCTGCTGATCGCGTTCGTGGCTGAAGCTGGCCCGAAGAAAAAGGGAAAGGCCGCCGCTGCGCCTGCGCCCTCTGCTGCACCGAGCAGCCCTGCTCCTGAAGCAGCACCTGCTGCAGCCGCCGCTGATCCGGGTGGTGGTGGCGCGCCGGGTGTTCGCGGCCCCACTCGCATCGACTTCGATGACCGCCTCATTCAGGGCCAGAGCAACAAGTCTGGCGCCGTGTACCTGTACGATCGCAAGGAGCTGAAGGTGCGATCGATGATCAAGAAGCGCGACAACTTCCGCGACGAGATCGTGGGCTCCCTCTACGACACGTGAGCGCCTGCGGATCCTCCGCGGTGTCGCTGCTGACGTTCTCTCTGTTCTGGTTTCTTGAAGGAGTTCTCACGTGAGTGGACAGCCCTCCGTCCTCCAGGTCGTGATCTTGCGCGACGGCCTGCTGGTAGGAACGGAAGTCTTCGTGCCCGGCCAATACACGCTCGGCTCTGGAGACTCCGTCGACTTGAAGCTCGACGACCCCTCGGTCGCCGCGAGCCACGCGACCCTGTACTTCCAGAACGGTCGGGCCGCGATCCAGGACGCGGGCTCGGGCTCGGTGTTCGTCAACGGCCACCGCGTCAACGCCTGTGAGGTTCGCGCGGTCGACGAGATCGCTTGCGGGCCCTTCACGCTCAAGGTGCGTGTGCTCGCGCAGAAGCCCGCCGCGAAGCCCGCGCCTCCGCCCGAAGTGGCCGCCCTGCTCGGGCCCCCGCAGGCGGCGCCAGCTGCCAAGCCCGCCGCTCGTCCGGCTGCTCCGCAGACCCCCGCGCCTGCGAAGCCGGCAGCCCCTGCGACGGTCGTGTCTGCGCGGCGCATGAATGCTCCTCAGAACTCCGACTCCGCCGTGACGGCAAGGGCCACACCTGCCCTGCGCGCCGTGCAGCCGATTCCGGTCGAGGAGCACGAAGAGAAGACCGAGAGCGTGGCCCTCGGCGCCGACTTCCTCGATCCGACTGGCAAGCTGCGGCCCGACCCGCAGATGACGGTGCCCCTGATGACCGAGGAGGAGCCGCCCCCGCCTCCGCCGCCGTCGATTCCGACGCCTGTGGTGCGCGCGCAGGCGCCAAAGCCCGCCGAACGGCCCGCGGCACCACCGCCCGCCCCCGCCGCGCCAGCCCCGGCCCCAGCGCCCGTGGCTGCATTCGCGCCCGAGAAGCGCGCAGACAAACACGACAAGAAGGCCTCACCGCAGCCGGCGCGACGCGACGGTCACCGCGCGCGGCCGACGCCGTCGATTCCGCCCGCGAGCGAGGGCAAGGGCCGACCGCACCTCTTCGTCGAGCTGTATTGGGGCGAGACGCGCAGGTACGCCAGCTCGCACGATCGCATCGACCCCAAGAAGAAGCTGGTGGCGCGCGACGACGACAACGCGCCGCTGCCGCTGTGGGGCTTCGGCACCGAGGGCAGTGACTTCGTCTTCGCCGAGCAGCAGAAAGATCTCTTCCGCGTCTTCGTGCCGTCGACTGCGGCCGTCGAGCGGCGCGCACAGGACGGAAACTTCTACCCCGTCGGCGCAGAGTCGCTCGAGGTCGGCCCGGGCCAGCGCCGTTGCGTGACGCTCGGCACCGGCCACGCCGTGCGCTTCACCGGCGACAAAGAGATGACGCTCGTCGCCTACGTGCAGCCCGCGCTGCCCCGGCCCTTCGTCAACCCGCTCAAGAAGCTGCCGTGGCTGGTGCTGGCGTTCCTCGCGCTGTTCGGCAGCGCGTTCATGGCCTTCGCGGTCTTCGCGTACCAGCCCGAGTCGGCCGACTTCAACGCCAAGGGCGTTCCTCCCGTCGCGGTGCGCCTCATCGCGCCCCCGAAGAAGGAGGAGAAGAAGAAGATCGAAGAGAAGATCAAGGAGCTGAAGAAGGAGAAGAAGGAGCAGCCCAAGGTCGAGAAGCCGGTCGTCGCCAAGGCCGTTCCGCAAGAGACGAAGAAGGCGCTCAAGTCGGTCGAGAAGCTGGTCGCTGCGGGCCCTGCCATGAAGGACCTGCTGGCGGCCGTCGACAAGCTTGGGTCGGGCCCCGGCGCGAAGAACGCCAAGAACGACTTCAAGCTCTCGGGCCTCATCGGCAAGGCGCCCATCGCGAACGCAGGCATCGGCACGTTCGGGCTTGGCGGTGGCGGCGCGGGCGGCATGGGCATCAAGGGCGCTGAGCTGCTCCGCGGCAAGGGCGGCGCGGGCATCGGCGCGCTCGGTGCGGGCAACATCGGCAAAGGCAAGGTCGGTGGCGCGGTCACGTCGGCCGTGAGCCGCAACGTCGGCGCGCAGGGCACCATCGACAAAGAAGCAGTGGCCAAGGCCATCAACGCGCACCTCGGTGAAGTGTCGAGCTGCTACGAGCGCGCGCTGCTCAAGGAGCCGGGCCTCGCCGGCAAGATCGTGCTCGAGTGGCAGATCACCACCTCGGGCAGCGTCGGCTTCGCGAAGACGAAGTCGTCGACCATGAAGAGCTCTGCGGTCGAGCAGTGCATTCTCGGCTCGCTCAAGACGTGGCGCTTCCCTCCGGCGAAGGGCGCTGGCGTCGTCATCACCTACCCCTTCATGTTCAACTCGGTCGGCTACTGACGTCGGCTGCGCTCGTCGTCGCGTGACTTCGAGTCGGCACGCCGCGTGCTCAGCGCCACCACGAGTGAATTAAACGTTTGTTTTCGAAGGCCGCGGCCTATCATCGCGGCCGTTTTTCTCGACGCTCGCGCTCGCCAGTGAAGGTGCGCGGGAGGGGTGACGTGCACAGAGCGATACTCGCGCTGAGTCTTTTGGCTCCGGTCCTCTCGTGGGGGCAGGGAGAGCTACTCGAAGCTCCACCCAGCAGCGTGAACGCGCTGCAGGATCGGGCGTACCGCCTGCAGAACGAGTTCACCGTGATGGTGGGCCTGCTGCCGTCGGACCCGTACACGAAGGGGCTGTTCGCCCAGGGTGGCTACGCCTTTCACTTCAACGACTACTTCGGCATTCAGGCGCGCGGCGCGTATTCGCTCTCGCTGCCGACGTCGCTGCGTCAGCAGCTCGAGCGCGACTTCACCATTCTGCCGACCGCGTTCCAGCGGGTGCTGTTCTTCGTTGGCGGCGATCTGATGTTCCGGCCGCTCTACGGAAAGCTGTCGGTGATCAACAAGACGGTGATTCACGGTGAGATTCATCTGCTCGGCGGCGGCAGCGCATTCGCGTTCACCGACGGCCTGACGCCCTCGCTGCGACCGGCCGTCGACATCGGCGGCGGCGGGCGGCTCTACCTCGGCAAGAACGCCAGCCTTCGGCTCGACGTGGTGAACCACATCGTGCTCGCGGCGCCCGGCTCGATGACGGGCATCACCAACGTGCTGGCCATCAGCTTCGGTCTGGCCGTCAACTTCGGCGGGACGGAGTGAGCACCATGCGACGACTCTCACTGGTCCTCTCTCTGCTGGTCGCGGGCTCGGCGCTCGCGCAGGTGCAGGAGCTCGAGAACCCCGGCGTCACCTCGGCCATTCAAGACCGGCCCTACAAGCTGCTGCACGAGCTCGACATCTGGGTGGGCGTGCTGCCCATCGACGCGTTCTACGTCGGCGTCTACGCGCAGCTCAGCTACTCGTACCACTTCAGCGATCGCTTCGCGTGGCAGGTCGGCCGTGGCGCCTATGGCCTGGCGGCGCGCACGGCGCTGCGGGGCGAGCTCGAGCGCACCTTCGGCGTGCAACCCACCGCGAACGACGAGGTGCAGTTCTTCGTCGGCTCGGACGTGATGTGGAAGCCGCTCTACGGAAAGCTGGCGGTGCTGAACCGGGCCGTCATTCACGGTGAGGTGCACCTGCTCGGCGGCGCGACACTGTTTCGCTTCACGAACTCGGGTTTCCGGCCCGGCATCAACATCGGCGGTGGTGGCCGCATCTTCGTGAACAAGTACGTCAGCTTTCGCTTCGACATGACGCACAACATCGTCCTCCCCACCGGTGGCGGCACCACGAGCTTCGGCAACGTGATGACGGTGAACCTCGGCCTCGCCCTGAACTTCGGGGGGAACGACTGATGAAGACCGCGACTCGACTCCTGGCGACCTGCTTCCTCGCGGCCTCGGTCACTGCGCTTGCCCAGGGCGCTCCGCCGCCCGCCAAACCCGCCGACCCTGTCACGGGTGAACCGGCGGCGGCCCCAGCGGCACCGCCTGCGGCCGTTGATGGCGGCGTGGCCTCCATCGCGCCGACGGCGGGAACGGGCACGGGGGCTGCGCCCGTCGCGGCGCCGGCGCCTGCGCCCAAGAAGATCGACCCGAAGCTCTTCGACGAGGCGCTCAACGACTACTTCGCGGGCCGGCCGAAGGACGCGGCGCCGAAGCTGTTCGACTACACCGAGAACGTACCTTCGACCGACGAGAACTACGCGTGGGCCCAGTTCTTCCTCGCGCGCTCGCTGATCGAGCTGAAGCTGAACCACGCTGGCGCCGTGTACCTCGCGCGCATCGCCCGGGAGCGCACCAACCCCGCGGTGCTCACCAAGGCGCTCGAAGAGCTGCAGCTGCTCACCGACCGGCCGCACGACGAGGTGATGATCGACGAGCAGGTGTTCGGCGCCCTCGACCTCGGCTTCCTGCCCGAAGAGATCGCCGGCTACGCCCACTACCAGCAGGGGCTCGTCGACCTGCGCGTCGGCAACGAGCGCTGGGCCACGACGCACTTCGCGAAGCTGCCCGAAGGTGGCGCCGAGGCCTCGCGCGCGAAGTACGCGATGCTCGTCACGCGCCTCAAGCAGGCCAAGAAGGACCTGCCCAAGGAGATGATCGATCAGTTCTTCGAGCTCGCGAAGGACCCGAAGCTCACCCAGGACGCGCGCAACGACGCGATGCTCGCCGTGGCCCGCCTTCGCTACGAGCTCGCCGACTTCAACGGCGCCCTCGACGCCTACAACCTCGTCAAGCTGCCCGCGCTGGACCCGGGCCGCGCGGCGCTCTACCTCGAAGAAGCGTGGACTCGGTACCAGCTCGGCCAGGTGCACGCCGCGATGGGTCTGCTCACCACGCTCGACGCCCCCTCGTTCCGCGAGGAGTTCCTGCCTGACAAGTTCCTGCTCAAGGCGCTCATCTATCGAGACCTCTGCCACTACCTGCCGGCGAAGCGCTCGGCGAAGGAGCTCACGCGCCGCTACAGCGAGTCGCTCGACGCGGTTCGTGAACGTGACGATCTCACGCGAGACCCGCGCCTGCTCCGCGCAGCGTCGGCCCGTGGCAGCACGCGCAGGGCCCGCGTCTTCCTCGAGTCGCTCGAGCTCGAAGGCGAGCAGCTCGGCCGCTACGCCGGCACGTTCGGTGAGCGCATGTTCGGGTACATGACGCGCGTGTACGATCTCTCGCGCGCCGAGGCCGTGCGCATCTACCAGCAGCGGCTCACCGAGTCGGTGCGCGTCGAAGCCGACAAGCTGCTGCGCGCCGCCGAGCAGGTTCGCCTCATGGAGTACGAGGTCGGCCTCAAGCTCTACGAGCGCGTGAAGAAGGGCTCGAAGCTGGTGGCGCTGCTCGAAGAAGAGCCGCTGAAGACCAACCAGGTTTCTTTCAAGTTCGCCGATGAGTACTGGAACGACGAGCTGCGGACCTACCGCTTCTCGCTCAAGTCCCGGTGCATCGAGGAGACGGCGCGATGACGGCGGTGAGTGTTCTTCTGACGGCAGTCCTGCTCTCGCAGGCGCCCGTTTCCAAGCTCGAGAACCCGCTCGTCACGCGGCAACGCGAGAAGCAGGATCTCGTCGACAAGCTGCGGCGCGACATCTTCAAGGTCGATCGCAGCATCAACGAGACCGAGAAGCTCATCGCGAAGAGCCGCAACGCGCCCTATCTGCCCGACCTGCAGTTCCGGCTCGCCGAGCTCTACGTCGAGAAGAGCCGCTACGTGTATTACCTGCAGGCCGAGACGCGCCCGGAAGGCTCGAAGGGTGCCCTCGTCTCGCCCGAGACCAAGCTCTACAAACAGAAGGCGATGCAGATCTACAACCGCATCCTTCGGGAGTTCCCCGACTTCAAGGACGCGGACAAGGTGACGTTCTACCTCTCGCACGAGCAGCGCGAGATGGGTGAGTTCGACAACATGCTGAAGACGCATGCCGACCTCATCAAGAAGTACCCGAGCTCGCAGCTGCGGCTCGACTCGGAGCAGATCCTCGGCGACTACTGGTTCGACAAGGCCGACCTCAAGCAGGCCGAGGACCACTACAAGGCCATTCTCGACGCGCCGCCTTCGCCGGTGCACGACCTCGCCCGCTACAAGATGGGCTGGATTCGCA
>JAEUJR010001162.1 GCA_016793585.1 Archangium sp. | reverse complement strand
TGCAGACGCGCGCCGGGGTCCACGCGCCGAGCTGTGAGTGCACGTGCGAGAGCAGCCGCGCGTGCGACGCGTCGGTCACTGCACCGCTCACCACCACGCCGGCCAACGAGGTGTCGCTCCGCCAGACGGCGCGCAGCGGTGAAGTCGAGAGCGTGGCCGGGTCTCCACGGTCGAACACAGGCGACGTTCTGCCATCGGCGCCCCGCCCCGTCTGGCCATGGCGTGCCAGACGAGTGGCCACAGCGTGCATGGCGGCGCGGCTGCGACATCGGCAGGCGCTTCGGCGACATGGGTCGCGACTTCGTGCAGTGCGTCGCGGGCTACCACTGCCGCCCATGAAGAACGCCTTCACGTTCGCGCTCGTCTCGCTGTGGCTCGGCTGCCCGGGTCCGGGCCGGCCCGACGCGGGTTCGGCGGGCGGAGGCGTCGCGGCCACGGGGGGGGGCGTCGTGACGGCAGGCGGGTCGGCGGGAGGCGGCCCGGTGGCGGGCGGCTCGGCAGGTGGAAGCGTGAGCGCTGGCGGCTCGGCGAGCGCAGGTGGTTCGGCCATCGACGCGGGGCCCATCGTGCGCATCACGGGTGGCCTGCCTCCGTATGCGGTTCGCACGAACGGCGAGGTGTGGGGCATGGGTTCGATGCCGCTCGTGCAGTTCGACGGCGACCGGCCCATCGACCTGCAGGCCGACATCGGGTTCATCCTCATCCGGTCCGACGGCGGCATCGGCCACATGGGCGTGGGCACGGACCCCTCGGGGTTCGCGGGCGCGACGAAGGTCAGCGCTGGCGTGTTTCACGCGTGCGCGCTGATGGCGGACTCGACGGTGAGGTGTCTGAGCGACGTCGCCTCGAACCTGTCAGGTGAGGTCGGCAACGGCACCAACAGCCCCTCGGTCAGGGCGGCGACCGTGACGGGCGTGGTGACCGCGAAGGCGCTCTGGCTCGGCCTCGAGCGCAGCTGCGCGTTGCTGCTCGACAGCACGGTCTCGTGCTGGGGCTCGAAGCCGGGCAACGGCACGGAGGCCTCCAACGTGGCCGTGCCGGTCACGGGACTGCGAGACATCGTCTCCATCGACGGCAGCTGGAACATCACGTGCGCGCACCACTTCGACGGCCGCACCTGGTGCTGGGGTGAGGCCATTCACCTGCCCGTCGAGAGTGATGGCGGAACCGAGCATCTGACGCCCATCGAGCTGCCGAACCTCAGAGGCGCCATCGAGGTGAAGGGCGGGCGCGACCACCAGTGCGCCGTGTTCCCGAGCGGCGTCGTGAAGTGCTGGGGCATGCACGGCATCATCTCGAGCTTTCAGCTCGGCCTCGACCTTCAGTACCCGCAGGAGAGCACCGAGCCCAACCCAGTGGTCGGCATCACCGATGGCATTCGCCTCTCGGCGGGCCGCGACCAGACGTGCGTCTTGCGTCGCACTGGCACCGTCACCTGCTGGGGCGCCACGTGGAGTTCGGCCGGTTCGATTCTGCAGGACCAGGCGCCGTTGCCCTGATCACCACCCCCAAGGAGCCTCATGAAGACCCTCGTCACCGTGTGTGTGTTGTCTTTGATTGTCACGTCGTCGTCGTGTGCCCCGCCGGGCGAAGAGCTCAACGGAACCTGGAGCGTCGTCGGTGGCGGCTTCACGCCCACCCAGTCACTCGAGATTCGGTACGTCTTTTCGGCGCGCTCTGGAGAGACCGGCATGTACCGCGGCTCCATCATCTCGAAGGACACGAGTGATTCGTGTCAGACGACGACCAGCGCGACGGGCTCCTGGTCGGCGACCTCGGACACCCTCACGCGAACCATCACAGGTGGTGACAGTGTGACCACCGGCTGCACCGACTCGACCAAGAACGCGGCGATGAAGAGCGAGACCGTGGCCGACCTCAATGCCTTCGGCCTCATCTTCTCGGGAAGCTACGGCTGGGCGGTGAAGGGGGACGAACTGACGCTCACCAAGCTCTCTGACCTCAAGCCCGAGGACAAACCGTCGGTGATGAAGCGCGTGAAGTGATCAGCGCTTCTCGCGACGACGACGGGCCGTCGCCAGGAACGCCAGCGCGCTGAGGAGCCACGGCCCAGCGCCCGACTGACAGTCACACCCGGCGCGGTAGCTGACCTGGCGTGAAGTGGAGCCCGCGTCGGGTGCCGCGGCTCCGGCATCTCCTTCGCCAGCGTCGCTGCCACCGTCAAACCCACCCGCGTCTCCCGAGCCCGCGTCTCCCAGCCCTGCATCGACGACACCCGCATCGACGACACCCGCATCGACGACACCCGCATCGACGACACCGGCATCGACGACACCTGCATCGGCGACACCGGCATCGGCGACACCGGCATCGACGACACCCGCATCGACGACCCCTGCATCGACGACCCCTGCATCGGCGACACCGGCATCGACCTCGGGGAGCCCTCCGTCAATTGGCGTGCTCGTCGGCCGGCAGAAGCCCGTGTTGGCGCACGACCCTGACTGGCATTGCCACCCCCACGTACACGCGGCGCCGACGTTTCTGCTCGCGACGACCGAGCGAGTCGTAGCGGCACCGGCGTCGGCGTCGTACCGCCCGAACACCCACGTCAGCGCCTCCTGGCCGACGGCGAGCCCCGCACCGTTGGTGAACGAGCCACCCGACACGAGCGTCTGCGACGTCGCGCTCACCGCGCCACCATCGACCGTGAGGAACAGCGTGACGACGTCTGCGGTCGCGCGGGACGAGGCGACGACCGCTGCTCCGCCCGGCACCTCGATGACGCTGCCCACGTCCCACTCTCCGGTCAGCACCCGGGTCTCGCCGCTCACGGTGAGGCCCACCACGCGGCGCACGATGACGTCGAAGGGGTCGGTGTACACGACGAGAAAGCCCCCCGCCTCGTCGCTCACCACGAAGGGGTCGACCGAGGTCACGGGTGAGACGAGCACGCCACCGTCGTCGAGCGCGACGAGGTCTGCCGTCAGGCGCGTGGCCCAGACTTGCTGGTCGGGGTTGATGATGGCGAGCCCGAAGCCGCCGTCTCTCGAGAGGGCCAGCTTCGGGCGCACGGGCTTGGGCGAATTCAGCGGGAAGAGGAGCCGCTCGGTGAACTGGCCCGACGCCTCCTGCCGCAGCACCCAGCCCTCGTCATCGGTTCCGACCGGCAGCAGCCCCGTCACCAGCACACGCCCGGCGCGGTCGGTCGTCACCGTTCCCTCCCGGAGCGGCCGGGGCAGCGTCACCCACGGGCTCCAGGCGCCATTGGCGTCGAGGGTTCGAAGCCGGCTCCCCGAGAGCAGGGCGGCGCCACCACCTGCCACGCTGCAGAGCGAGAGCGTGTCGAAGCGTGACGCGGTGTCGACGACTTCGGGTGCGAGGGCATGGCCGCCGTCGGCCCACACCCGCCACGCCACCGCCTCGGCTTCGGCGAGCGTGAGCCGTTGCCACACCGCCACCGCCCCACCGTTCGTCGGCGCGACCTGCGCGAAGCGATGGCCTGCGCGGCTGCGGCTGAGCTGAACGGGCAACCCCGCGGGCTGCAGCGCCACCGAGACGGGCTGTGCCAGGGCTCCGTTGTTGTACGTCGAGGCCAGCAGCAGCTGTGCCGTCGCCGTCGGCAGGAACGAAGCGATGGTGACACGATTGACGCCGCTGGTGACGGCGCCGAGCCCCGTGAAGCCTCCGTCGGCGAACACGCGCCAGCCGAGCGCCTGGCCATCGGTCTGGGTTGACGTGAGCACGAGCGTGCCGTCGCCGAGCTCGACCATCGAGGCGTTGTCCGTCTGGCCGACCCCTGCGTCGAGTGTGACGCTCGTCGTCCCGAGCAAGACGTGCTGCGAGCCCGAGCCACCGTCAGACAGGCGGTACGCCATCGTTGGCACGACAGGGCCGGTGAGCGTCGCGTCGAGGTCGACCCGAGCCGCCCCCACCACCTGCGGCACCAGCGTCGTGAGGAGCGTGCCACTCACCACGACGCTCCTGCCCATCATCAGCGTCGAGCCCTCGACCCAGCTCGACAACAGCGTGGCGTTGGGGTCACTCGCGAAGGCGCTACGAACGGGGCTCGCGTAGCGCAGCATGGCGCTGCTCAGCGCGAAGGCAGGCGAGGGGCTGGCAGGCGGCTGAACGAGCCAGGCGCGCGGCTGTGTGGCTTCGGCAGTGACGGCGTACAGGGTGGAGCCTGCGGCGACCTTCGGTGCGCGCCCCTGCCCGAGGGTGACGGGCTGAGCCGTGGCGGGGTCGAAGGTGCCGTCGGGGCGCACGACCCGCAACAGGGTCTGCCCATCAAGCTCCCAGGCCACCACCCACGCGCTCATCGAGGGCACCCACGCCACCGATGGGTCGCGGCCGAACGGCTGCGAGACGAGCAGCCCCTCGGGGTCGTCGACGCCTCCGCCCGGCTGCACGCGCGACGCGTAGATGCACGGCTTGTCGATGCCCATGCGGCCCTGCGCGACCCACACGACGAGCGCCTTCGCGACCGTCGGGGCCGGTGCCGAGGTGATGTCGTAGGTCTGCCCCACAGCGAGCACGCGCGCGCCGGGTGCCTCGAAGGGGAGTTCGGGCGAAGCCGCCAGCGCGAGCAGGAGAACGCCAACCACGAACCGAAGCGTAGGCCAGGCGCAGGGTGGATCCACCAGACACGCGCGCCACCAGCCGTGGCAGACTGGCGCCGCGTGCGCGCTCTCGTCTTGATTCTCGTCACTGGCTGCGCGTCGAGCGGCGTCATCGTGACGCGGCAGGCGTCGGGCGCGGTGCTGACGGTCGACCTCGAGCGGCTGCCCGAAACGGAGGCCGAACGAACCGGGCGCCTCAGCGAGCTCGCGGCCGAGACCTGCGGGGCCTCGCCGGCGCACGTGACGAGCCAGAAGCTCGCGACGCGCGACGAGGTGCAGCTCGACCTCGACCGCGTCGTCACCTCGGTGCAGCGCCGGCCCGCGACGTCGGCCTGGGCCCCGGCGCCATCGGGCCAGACCGTCTTCAACGCGCGCAGCACGATTCCACCGACGCCGCCTGCGAGCGATGAACGCGCCACGCACGTCGCGGTGCCGGTAATGGAAGTGGTGGTGGTGTGCGGCGGGTGACGCAGCAGCTCGTCGGGCGCAGAGACCTGCTCGTCTCGTTCCTCGGGCTCGCTGCCGCGAACGCAGCCTGCCGCAAGGGCGCCTCCACGCCGCGCGAGATTCCCACGACGCTCGTCGACCGCGTGCACGAGGCCGGGCATTTGCTGCGGCAAGCCCCTCCTGCCCTGGCGACGACCGATGCACGCGTCGTCGATTGTCTCGTCGTCGGTGGTGGCGCGGCGGGGCTCTCGGCGGCGTGGCGCTTGAAGGGCGGCGGGCTCGACGACGTGCTGGTGGTCGAGGTCGACGACGTCGTGGGCGGCACCGCGAAGTCGGGTGAGAACGCCGTCTCGAAGTTTCCGTGGGGCGCGCACTACCTGCCGGCGCCGCTGTCGACGAAGGGCCCCGTGCCGAGGCTGCTGCGGGAGTTCGGCGTGCTCACCGGCGTCGATGACGCGGGGGCGCCGACGTACGACGAAGCCGCGCTCATTCACGAACCCGAGGAGCGGCTCTACTACCGCGGCGCCTGGTACGAAGGGCTCTACCTGCGCGCAGGCGCGTCAGCCGACGACCTCGCCCAGCTCGCCCGCTTCGAGTCGATGATGGACTCGTTCGCCGCCGCGAAGGACGCGAAGGGCCGAAAGGCGTTCGCGGTGCCCATCGAGCTCGGCAGCGACGACGCCGAGTGGACCTCGCTCGACCGCCTCAGCATGGCGGAGTGGATGTCACAGCAGGGCTTCACCTCGAAGCGGCTCTCGTGGCTCGTCGACTACGCGTGCCGTGACGACTACGGCGCCACCGCGCGCGACACCTCGGCGTGGGCCGGCCTCTGGTACTTCTGCGCCAGGCAGAGCGGCATCGAGAAGAACGAGGGCTTCTTGAGCTGGCCCGAGGGCAATGGCCGGCTCATCTCGCAGCTCGCGAAGGCCGTCGACGCCTCACGGCTGCAGCGCTCGACGCTCGTGCACACGCTCGAGCAGGTGCCCGACTCGACCGACTGGTACGCGCACGCGCTCGACGCGACGACGAAGGCGCCGCTGCGGCTGCGCGCGAAGCAGGTGGTGCTGGCGACGCCGCGCTTCGTGGCGGCCCGGCTCATCTCGGCGTGGAGACGAGAGCGCCCTTCATTCCTCGACGCCTTCCACACGGGCCCGTGGACGGTGGCGAACCTCACGTTGAGCGCGAAGCCCTCCAGCCGTGGCTTTCCCCTCGCGTGGGACAACGTGCTGCACGAGTCGCGCAGCCTCGGCTACGTGGTGGCGACACATCAGGCGCTGCGCGCGAACGCGAAGGGCCCGACGGTGTTGACCTGGTACTACCCACACGACGGCAGCGACGTGGTGGCCGAGCGCAAGAAGCTGTTCGCCACGACGGCCGACGACTGGCGAACGCTGGTGCTGAGCGACCTGAAGCCCGCGCACGTACGCCTCGAGGAGCAGGTGCAGGCCATCGAGGTGATGCGCTGGGGCCACGCGATGATTCGGCCGGTGCCCGGCTTCGTGTGGGGTGACGCTCGGCGCGCGGCGCAGGCCTCGCTGGCTGGCTCGCTGCACTTCGCGCACTCCGACCTCGGCGGGCTGGCGTTGTTCGAAGAGGCGAACTGGCACGGCGTGCGCGCGGCGGAGCAGGTGCTCGCGGGCCTCCAACGCTCGTCGACGTCGTGGCTCGACGCCGAGGGTTGATCAGCGCCAACTGGTCGTCGAGACGGGGCTCGACTCGTTCGAGTGATGGGCCGACAGTGGGCCCATGGCGTTCCTGTTCGGGCGTGGCAAGCAGGTGATTCCTCCGCCGAGCGGTGAACACGCCATCGGCACCATGCGGTTCGACGTGAAGGCACGGGCGCGAATCGTCGCCGTTCAGGCCTGGTACCCCGCGCGGCCGACGACGGAGCCGGCCGAGCCGTACCTCGACGACGTGGTGCGCGCGGCCCTGGCCGACTTCACGCGCGTGCCGAAGTTCCTGCTGCCGCAGAACCCTTCGTACAGCCGGGTGAACGCGCCCGCGGTGAGCGGCCGCTTCCCGGTGCTGCTCTTCAACCATGGCTTCGGGTCGTTCCAGAAGCAGAGCAGCTCGTTGATGGAAGAGCTCGCGAGCCACGGCTTCGTAGTGCTGAGCGTTGGCCACCCCGGGGAGTCGCTGGTGGTGCAGTTCTCCGATGGCTCGAGCGTTCGCCACGACGCGAAGCACCCGGCGTGGGTGGCAATCACCGCGGGTCTGAAGGCGCTCGAGCAGAACCTGCGCGAGGTGGAGCCGCTGCTGGCCGAAGCGCGCAACGCGAAGGACCTGGCGGGCTTCACGGTGGCGATGACGGGCGTGGCAGCGCATCGCAGCTACGCCGTGTTGTTGCCGCTCATCACGCAGTGGTGTGACGACACGAAGGCCGTGCTCGACCAGCTCGCCAGCACGCCGCTCGGAGCGGTCGTCGATGCTTCCCGCGTCGGTGCGTTCGGCCACTCGCTGGGCGGCATGGTGGCGGGCCGGCTCGCGATGACGGACGAGCGCGTTCGCGCGGGCATGAACTTCGACGGTGCGCAGCTGCTCGACGGCGAGGCGACGACGCTGCCCGTGCCCTTCTGCTTCCTCTACGCAGACACCTCGACGTCGGGCCGCGCCACCGTGCGCACCGAGGGCATGAACGACGCGCTGCTCGGCGCTGGAGGTATCGGCGCGGTGCTGCGCGGCTCGATGCACCTCAACTTCACCGACATGAACAACCTGTCGATGATGGCGCGGGCGCTGGGCTCCATCGACCGGGGAGAGATGGCTCGCGTACTGCGCGCCACGACCGTCGGGTTCTTCGAGCACCACCTGAAGGGAAAGCCGCTGAGCGGTTTCACGCCATCGGCCACGCTCGTCGTCACGAAGGGCTGATCAACGCACGACGACGTCGAGGCTCGCGGGCGTCGGGTCGACGCGCAGCTGATCATCAGCGGCGCGCACCTCGAGGTGGTGTCTGCCCTTCGCGAGGCCGTTCAGCTCGAGCGTGGCGTTCTTCAGCTCGAAGATGCTCCAGCTCGCACCGTCGACCCGCACCTCGGCGACGGGAGCCCCCTTCACCTCGAGGGTGAGCCGCGCGCCCTCCTGCCTCGGAGCGCCCAACGTCGTCACGGGAAGGCGGTCTGCGTCGAGCAGCACGACCACCTCGTCATCTCGCACCAGCACGTCGTGCTGCTTCGGGTCGAAGCGTGCAGTGACGATGCCATCGAGCACGACCCCAGCGCGACGCAGCCTGCACACGCCGTTGCGCCCGACCATGAGGCCCTCTCGCGTCGAGAACCACTCGCGCCCATCGACGCCCTGCACCATTCCCGAAGAGCCCTTGCAGCCGGCCGTCGTGGGCAGGGGTGGCAGGCTCATGTCCGGCGAGGCGCTCCACTTCGAGCCGTTCCACGTCCACTGCGCGTTGCGACCGAGCCGGTTCACGAGCACGCGCAGCTGGCCTTCGGCGTCGACAGTGGGCGCAGTCCAGAAGCTCGAGTTCGGGCCACCGCTGATCTCAGCCGCCGTCCACGAGCGCCGCGTTCCATCACGGAGCGCGCAGGTGAGCTTTCCGTTCGGGTCCTTCATGCAGCGCATGCCGTCTTTCGTGACGGCCATCAGCGCGTCGTGGTCGAGCCCGTGAAACGGCGTCGCGCGCTCGAGACCGGCGACGAGCGCGAGGGCGGCGTTCGCGTGAATCGTCCACGCGGCTCCAGTGAAGCGCGCGACCTCGGGGCCTTGATCAGAGAAGCCACGCGACGACAGCGGCACGACCCACACATCGTCTGCATCGGCGACGAGGGTGCTGGCCGAGACGAACGCGTCGCGCAGCGGCCTTGGTGGGCGGCGGAGCTCCATGGTCGTTCCAGTCCACTCGCGGAGCGCGAGCGGCTCGGCGCCTTCGAGCCAGAACAGCCGGCCATCAGGCAGCCAGGTGAAGGCGCGGCCCTGCAGGGGAAAGCGCAGCAGCCCGGCGATGGGCTGCGTGACCGGTTCGAAGAGGGGCATGCGGAACGTGCCCTGGCTACGGTCGGTGACGAGCAGCACGGTTCGCTTCGCCGCGACGCGTGAGATGAACAGGCCGGTGATGTCGGTGCTCGCGAGCCCGGCAGCCCAGTCGACGAGTTCGGGCGTGGCGCCTCCGAAGTGCCACAGCGGCCCTTCCTGCGTCGCGAGCCACGCGTGCTCGATTCCATCGGGTGCCTTCGCCGAGACGAACGCCGCGCGCCGCGCGAAGAGCCCCACCTGCCCGCCCACGCCGTCGAGCACCAGGTGAAAGCCCGCGCCGTCGTCGCGAAAGAGCTGACCTTCACGTTGTCGAAACCCGCGCTGCGCCAGCGCCCATGTCGCGCCGCTGCGGTGGAGCGAGAGAATGTCTTGCGGCGTCTGGTCTTTCAGCGGCGGAAACGGCTCGGGCGCGACGGTGCGCCGGTCGAGGTCGAGCCGATAGAGCGCCGACTGCGCCGAGAGCAACGCGTGCCGCTCGAGGGGAAGCACCGCGCGGGTGACGGCGTCGGGCAGCCCCGGCGACCTCCACGGCGTGAAGGTGCCCTTCGAGTGCTGCAGCAGCCCGGGCAACACGAAGGCGTTGCTCGAGCCCGTCGACCAGAACCACATCGAGCCGTTGCGCTCGAAGGCCTGCACGCGACCGCAATACACCTGCCCTGCTGAGGCGTCGGTCTCGCAACACCCGCTCGCGCTGAGGGCGCGGCACACGGGCTTCACCTTCGCCTCGGGCATCACGAGCCACGCCGCGTCGAGCACCGAACTGCCGACCGTTCCATCGCGCGCCACGCTGATCAGCCGGCGGGTGGCTCCGGTGATCCACACCGTGGCATCGCGCTGCACCGCCAACGAGGGTTCTGCAGGCGGCTGCGTGGTGAGCGTCGCGACGCGACCCGACTCCTTCTTGCCGTGCCGCCACAGCTCCGAGCCCGTGCCCGTTCTCCACAACGAGACCACGCCGCGCTCGCCGTCGCTGATCAACCCGACCGCGTCACCCGCTGGCGGCCCTTCGAGCGAGCGCCAGCCGTCATCGAAGCGTGCCACCTTGCCGTCACGAAGGGCCCAGATGGCGCCGTCGTCGGTCTGCACGGCGACGGCGATGGGGCGCTCGTCGATGCGGCTCACGGGAGCCTGCGCGAGGGCGCTGCAGAGGACGAGCGTGAGCATGGGCCGAAGTGTTCCACAGACACCTCGACGCCCACGGCGGTTCCGTCAGGCGGCTTCGCGTGCGCCCTTCGACTTGAGGAACTCGGCGAGCTCGCGGTCGACATGGCCAATGTGCTCGACCCACCACTGCTCGAGGAACCGATGCATCGTGCGCGTCAGCACCGGGCTGCCATTGAGTGCGGGAGCAAGCAGCCCTGCAAACCGTTTGCGGTAGGCGTCGTGCGCGGCGACGTGCGCATCACGGCCCGGGTAGCCGTACGCCTCCATGATGGACTCTTCGACGATGAAGTGCCGCTCGGCGTAGGCCTGAAAGCCGGCGATGACACCCGTGTTGTTGCCGCCGCTGCCGAGCAGGTTGATCAACTCGAGCAAGGACCGGTGTTGGTAGTCCATGACGGGAACACCGAGCACCGTCGTCGTGAGGTCAATCATGCTCCAAAGGTGGCGGCCGGCGCGCGGGGCTTCAACCCAATCAGGCGTCAGAAATCTGACCTCAACCGGGCCTCGACTGGCGGGCCGTTGCGGCAGCTTCAGCTGTCAGGCGACGATGCCGCCCCTCGTCTCGGGAGCCTGCGTGATCGACCTCTTCCACGACCTGCAGTCCATTCAGCCGCACGCCGTTCGCACCTTCATCACCCAGCGGCTCTGCGACCGCTTTCCGGGCCGGAGTGTCGCCGTCACCGACGACGGCAACTTCGACGTCGAGAACTGGGCACACCACACGAAGCGCGCCGCGCTCGAGTACCCCTCACCGTCGACGGTGGTGCGTCTGGTGCACGACGAGGGCTTCAGCCTGGTCGCGGGCCACACGCGCTTCTCGTGGCAGGGCCAGCAGCTCGAGGTCGTCTCGGTGACGGTGCCGCGCGGCTTCGAGGAGCAGCGGCTGACGTGGGTGGTGTCGAACACGCTGGCTGACTTCACTGCGCTCTTCCCCGAGGTGGTCGCCTTCAACCGCGAGGTGCACGGCGAGGTGCTCGTCTTCGCCGCGGGCTGCTTCTCGAAAGACGCGGCGCTCCAACGCGCCATCGAGGCGACGCGCTTCGACGACCTCGTGTTGACGCCGACGCTCGCGCACTCGCTGCAGAACGACGTGCGGCAGTTCCTCGCCAGCCGCGAGGTGTACGAGCGCTCGGGCGCGGTGTGGAAGCGCGGCGTTCTGCTGCTGGGCCCGCCGGGCAACGGAAAGACGCACGCCATCAAGGGGCTGATCCGCGAGGCCGCACTGCCGTGTCTGTACGTGAAGTCGTTCACCGGGCGGTACACCGAGCCGGCCGACGCGATTCCGAAGGTGTTCGCGCGCGCCCGCCAGCTCGCGCCGTGCGTGGTGGTGCTCGAAGACCTCGACGCGCTCATCGACGACGAGAACCGCAGCTTCCTGTTGAACGAGCTCGACGGCTTCGCGGCGAACACCGGCATCATCACCATCGCGAGCTCGAATCACCCCGAGCGCCTCGACCCGAGCCTCATTCACCGCCCCAGCCGCTTCGACCGCAAGTACCGCTTCGAGCTACCCGACCTCGTGCTGCGACGGCAGTACCTCGAGCGGTGGGCGAAGCAGGTGCCTGAAGGTGTTCCAGAGTCGGCGCTCGCCCAGGCTGCGCAGGAGTCCGACGAGTTCACCTTCGCGTACCTCAAAGAGCTCACGCTCTCGACGCAGATGCAGTGGGCGAGTGAGCAGCAGCGCCGGCCCGTGGGTGAAGTATTGCTGACGGTGCTCACGGGGCTGCGAGCAGAGATTGCCGCCGTGGCCGCGAACCCGCCGCCAGAGCCCCAACCGAAGCCCCGGCACCGGTTCCCCTACGCATGAGCGCGCTCCGCATCGGCTTCGTGTTGTTCCCCAACCTCACGCAGCTCGACTTCACCGGGCCGCTCCAGGTGCTGCACCGCATGCCGGGCGCGACGACGGTGCTCGCTGCGAAGACGCGCGCCCCCGTACCGTCGGACTGTGGGCTCGACCTGCTCCCGACGACGACCTTCGCGGAGTGCGGGCCGCTCGACCTGCTCTGCGTGCCTGGCGGGTTCGGCGTCGATGGCGCCATCGAAGACGACGAGACCTTGTCGTTCGTGCGCGAGCAGGGTTCACGCGCGACGTACGTGACGAGCGTGTGCACGGGAGCGTTCGTGCTCGGCGCCGCGGGGTTGCTGCGTGGGAAGCGGGCGACGACGCACTGGGCGTACCATCACCTGCTGCCCCGCGTGGGAGCGACACCCGTGAAGGCACGCGTGGTGCGTGACGGCAACACGTTCACCGGCGGCGGCGTGACGGCCGGCATCGACTTCGCGCTGACGGCGGTGGCCGAGCTCGCGGGTGAAGCGGCAGCGCGCTCGATTCAGTTGGCCATCGAGTACGACCCGGCGCCTCCGTTCGATGGTGGTTCTCCCGAGCGGGCGTTGGTCGAGACGACCGAGGCCGTGCGTGGGCGGTTCACGAAACGGCTGGCGGCGTTCGAAGCCCTGCTCTCTGCGAGGTCCCTCTGATGCGCGCGTTCATCGTGCTGGTGCTGCTCTCGACGAGCGCGCTCGCAGAGGAGGATGACGGCTGCACCCTCGCGGCGACGGCAGCGGCACCGCAGCTCGACGTGAAGAAGCTGCCGAAGGGCGCGAAGGTGGTGTCGTCGGAGAAGAAGGACCGCACCTCTCGAGAGGTGTTGCGCTTCGCCGACGGGCTGGAAGCGACCGTGCAGGTGGGCGGCTGCGCGCACCTCGGCATCTCGTTGGAGGTGCGCTCGAAGGCGCAGGTCTCGTCGAAGCTGACGCCGGCGCAGGGCATCGGGTTGATCAAGAAGGTGCTCTCGCGACTGCCATTGAAGGACCAGCCGGTGCTGCAGCCGAGCCTGTTCCTCGACGCGCTCGCGGCGCTGAAGACGACGCCCACGACGTTCCCCGTCGCGCTCTCGTGCGGTGAGTTCACGACCTGTGAGCTGAACCTCGACACGGCGGGCGCCGAGCCGGCGTTGATCATCTGGTACAGCTTCGCGTTGTGAAGCTGGTCAACCCCAGCCGCAGCCACGCCAGCGCTTGTCCTTCGAGAACACCCGAAACGCGAGCGCGCGCAACACGAAGCCGCCGACACCAAAAGCCACCTGGTCTTGCTGCGGGAACCGGTGCTTCGGGTGGAGCCTGCCTTCGTGACTGAAGAAGACGATGCCCGGCTCGCCGAGCTTGTTCTTCTTCTGGCGGTCGAACACAAACCAGTTCTGCCCGGCGTTGCAGAAGCCCTCGAAGCGCTCGTCGTCTTCACCGTCCCACTCGAGGTCGGCGCCTGGCCCGACACACGGCCCATCGACGCCGGGGCGGCTCGCGTCGACGTGCACCGAAGCGCCGCACTTCGTCATCACCTGCACGAGCGACGCAGGGCCCGTCGCCTTCTTCGCCGGAGCCGTGAGCTCGAGCGCAATCACCGCGTCGTCATCGGCGTCGAACTTCAGCGTCGTCACCTTGCCCGCGCGCACCTCTCGCAGCTTCTCGAGCAGCGCGGTGAGCAGCGCACGGCACTCCGGCGTCGTGGCCAGCACCTCGAGCCGCTTCTTCAGCTCAGGCGTGAGCGTCGGCTTCGTGGCCGCCTTGACGCGGAAGTCCTTCGTCTCGAGCTGGTCGAGCGCGCTCAACGGCGACGTGTCGGTGACGGGGTTGCCCTCGAGGTACATCGTCTTCACGTTGACGAGCCCGCGCAGGGGCGACACGTCTTTCACTTTGTTGCCCTTGAGGCCGACGAAGCGCAGACCCAGGTGCTTCGCGAGCGGCGAGACGTCTTCAATCTGATTGCCGGGCACCTGCAGGTAGGTGAGGCCCGAGTGCTTCGCGAGCGGCGCCAACGACGTGAGGCGGTGGTTCGGCAGGAACAGCGACTTCAGCTTCGGCAGGTTCTCGAGCGGCGACAGGTCTGACACCGCGCCGTTCGCGATGGTGACCTCCTGGAGCGTGCGAACGGACTTCAGCGGCGCGAGCGAATCGACGCGCGGGCCACGCAGCTCGACCTTCTCGAGCTTCGGCAACGACGACGCGAACGAGAGGTCGACCGGGCGCTTCGTGGTGCCTTCGAGCTTCACGTGCACGAGCGACTTCACCTCG
>JAEUJR010001127.1 GCA_016793585.1 Archangium sp. | reverse complement strand
GACGAGCTGCTGCTGCTCGAGATGCGGTTGCTCTCGGCGCTCAAGCGGCAGCGGGCCATCGCGAACGGCAACAAGCCGGCCCCGGTGGCGAAGACCCGCAGCGCGGCCAAGTCGAAGGTCGTCGCGGCGCTCAAGTCGAAGAAGAAGTGACGGCTCCCTGAGGGCCGTCGAGCACCCCCGCCCACCTCGAGGTGCGGCGGGCATCTGAACCGTCAGGTGACGCTCCTTCGCAGGAGCTGTCCCGGGTTCAGGGGCGCGCTGCCCAGTACTGGCGCATCAACTCGGTCATCCAGTCGGGCTGCTTCACCGCTCCGCGCGGGCCGAACTCCTGCACCCACGGCTTGAGGTCGAGCACCGGCGTGCCGTCGACGGCGTCGAGGCCGCTCAGGCGAACGCTGAGACCCTCGACGCGCTCGATGCGGCAGATGGTGGTGCCGATGCGGTTGGGCCGGTTCTTTCCACGCTGCGCGAAGATGCCGACCTTCGGCCACGCGGTGTTCTCCCTCGGGTGCCGGGCCCGCGTTTCGACCTTCGTCGGGTCGACGCGGTCGAAGAGGAAGACGACCTCGACGTGCGAGAAGCTGTCGAGCGCGGCGAGCGCTTCGGGGGTGAACTGCGCCGCGTCGAGCTCGACGGAAGAGACCACCGAATCCCAGTCGTCGTCTTCGGTCGCGGTGCGAGTCGAGCGGACGGTGCCGATGGGCGTCATGGTGATGGCCTGCATGCGCCGAGCGTAGTCGCGCACCTGGTCTTCGGCAGTGCCGACTTCGTCACGAGACGAGCCCGTGCTGCTCGTCATCGCCGCGCTTCGCGGTTGCGCCTGCTCGCGGCGAGTTCGAGAGGTGGTGCCGCGACGTCGATGGCGTGAGTCAGGCGAGTTCGCGTTCTGGCGGCGAGGCTGTGTGCGCGGCGAACGGAGCGGCGCGCGAGGTCGCAGAGAGGTCGATGTTCGCGCGGCGAACGGAGCAGCGCGAGGCGGTCGACGAAGGCCTCACGCAGACCTGCGGCTCTTCGGTGGCGGGTGCCGCAAGTCCAGACGCGTGCGTGTTCGGTGACTGCGTCGGCTTCGTCGAGCCCGCGGTCGAGCGGTGTGACGGCACCGTCGATGACGACTGCGATGTGAAGGCCGTGTCTGCTCCGAGGGCGCGCTCCGGTGGCCACGTGGCGGCAGGCGCAGCGGCGGTGTGTCAGGCGCCCATCACGATGACGCGACGACGCGAGGCGTTCGTCAGCTCGAGGTCAGGGCCGCCCAACGACGTCGCCACCGTCGCCGCGTCATCGGTCGAGCCGCGCGTCGCGAGATCGTTCAAGAACCGACCGGCCGCGGGGTTTCGCCACCAGTCTTCGTTGAAGCGCTCGCGAATCAACGACGCCAGGTGCGCCTCGAGCGACCACGCGTCGAGCGACGTCATCGCCGGCGTGAGCGGAGCGGTGTCGAGCAGGAAGCGGCCGCGCTCGGGTTGCACGACGTGCGCGCGCTCCATCGAGGTCAGGTACGCATCGGCCAGCCCACGCACCGCGCCGCGCTCGAGCCCTTCGCGCTGCACTGGCAGCAACGCCGCTTCGGCGCGCATCGCCATCACCTGTCGCCAGGCGAACACGCGCGCGACCTCTCTGGCCTGCGCCGACGTCGCCCGCACGTGCCGCTTGAGCCACGCCTCGTCGAGCAGCAGCGACTCGAACAAGCGGCGCACCGCGAGCGTGAGCGCGGCGTCACCCACCACTCGGTCGATGAATGGCAGCGTGCGTGGCGTGGCCGAGAGCAGCTGGGCTTCTCCCCACGCGCCGAGCCAGCCCGCGTAGCCGTCGAAGCCGGGCGCGGCCGTGAAGATGAGCCGTAGCTGGTCTGGCACTTCGACCCGAACGAGGTGGGCGCCAGGCAGCCTGCCCTGCGAGTCGGTGTCGACGAGAATGCGACCGAAGGCGTTCGGGTGAAAGCCGAGCTCGGCCAGCGTGCGCGTCACCGCGTGCGAGAGGTCTTCTTTGCGCAGCACCTCGAAGAACCAGGGCGCAGCCAGCGCACGCGCGAGGTCGGTGCTCTTCGCGTTCGTCGGTTTGAGCTGAGGGTCGAGGCGTTTGAGCGCGAACGCCGAGAGGT
Source organism: Archangium sp. (assembly GCA_016793585.1). The sequence continues at coordinate 5,372 of JAEUJR010001127.1, read as the reverse complement.
CACGCGCCGGGTCGTCGGAGTGTCTGAGCAGCGCTTCGGCGGCCGGCTCGAGCTTTTCGAAGGTGCGCCGCTGCATCGCCTCGACGAGCGCGCGTGACGACGGCTGGCCGAACGCGACGGCGGCTTCGGAGAGGGCGTCGAGGCGTCGCGCGAAGGGCGGCTGCTCGTCCCACAGCGCGGCGGAGCGGTCGTTCGAGACCAGCGAGCGCGCTTCGGGCGTCGACAACGTCCACGCGTCGGAGAGTGACTCGGCGAGCGTCCACGTGCGGCCGGCCGAGGCGATGGTCTTCGACGAGAGCAGGGTGGTGATGGCGTCGTCGTGCGGCGCGAGACGGGCGCGCGTGGCGAGCTCGAGCAGGTACGCGTGCAGCCGCTCGACGCGGCCCTTCTTGGTGGCGTCGATGCGCGAGCTGGTCGTGAGCTCGCGCACGAAGGCGACGGTCTCGGCGTGCGTGACGTCTTCGAGCAGTGACGAGAGCTCGACCTGGGTCGGTCGCGCCTCGAGGCCGGCGAGCGCGCGATGCGTACGGGTGCCCGACTCCTTCAGGAAGTCGTCGATGGTGGCGAGAATGGCGTTGACGCTGAGTTCCACGGCCCCTTCAGTGTTCCCCATGGGCGCCCGGCGTCAATGCGACATGCATCCACATGGTCAGGCCGGGTGGCGTTCGTGAAACGGCGCACGTTCGAGGTGACGACATCGACCGGGTTGGTGAAGGCGCTCATGTCGGAGCTCCAGGAGTCTGCGGAGGACGTGGGCCGCCGAGTGGCAGCCGGCGCGGTGTACGTCGACGGCAAACGGGCGCGTGATGGCGCGGTGAACGTGAAGGCCGGCAGTCGCGTGAGCGTGGTGCTCGAGGCGAGCGGCGAAGCGACGAACGTGGAGCGTGCCGCGTCGCGCTTCACGTTGAGCGTGCTCTTCGAAGACGCAGCGGTGCTGGTGGTGAACAAGCCCGCCGGCATTCCCGCGCAGCCGACGCCCGATGGAGAAGTGAGCCTGCTCGACCTCGCCACGAAGTACCTGGGTCGGCAGGCGGGGCTGGTTCATCGGCTCGATCGCGAGACGTCGGGTGTGACGGTGTTCGGCAAGACGAAGGCGTCGACGAGCGCGCTCGCCGCGGCGTTTCGTGAGGGCCGCGCGAAGAAGGAGTACGTGGCCATCGTGGGCAGTGGGGTGCCCGAGCAGGGCGTCATCGACACGCCGCTCCAGAAGGACCCGTCGCGGCCGGGCCGATGGCGCGCGATTCGAACGGGCAATGGCCTCGAGGCGGTGACGAAGTACCGGCGCGACGTGGTGAGCGGGGCCGTCTGCCTGGTTCGCCTGTTCCCCGAGACGGGCCGCACCCATCAGCTTCGCGCGCATCTGGCGAGCCTTGGGTTCCCGATTCTGGGCGACGACTTCTACGGCGGCGCGAGCGGGGCGCGGTGTCTGCTGCACGCGCGCCGCCTCGAGATCGACGGCGTCACGTGGGAGGCGCCGCTGCCAGACGATTTCCCGCTGAAGCCGACGAGCTGATCCGATGCTCAGTGAATCCACCCGCCAAGCGAGCAGACGACCTTCCACCCCGCGCCCTCGCGTCGCAGAAGCCAGCTCCCGCCCTGGTCGGACCAGCTGACGTCCATTCGTGCGAGGTCGCCTCTGATGCGAACCGACACGCCTGCGTGCTCGAGCCCGCGCGCGCCTGCGCGTCGGGCGGCGGTGACTGCGGCGATGAGTGGTGGGTGCTCGGCCGCTGGAGCTTCTGCCACCTTCTCGAAGTGCGGCTCGGCATGCCGGCGAATCAGCTCCTGCAACGCGTCAGGCAGGTCCTTCGGGTACTGCGCGGCGACCGTCATCAGCTCGTCGAGTGACACCGGCTTGCGTGCCGCCTCGAGCCCGAGAATCACCGCCGTGCGCACCGCAGGCGTGGGGTGCGCGCGGTACGGCTCGAGCAGCGAGGCGTCGAGACCGCTGAAGTCCGAGGGGCCATGAACTCGCGCCGTCGAAGGCGCGGTGCTCATGAGCTGCAGCACCTGAACCCGGGTCTCGATGCGACTGCGCTGCTCTTCGGGCCAGACCGCCAGGGGGTTGCTCGACGCAGGGCCCGGTCGAGGCACGTTCGACCCCCAGTCCCGGGGCGCGAAGCCCGGCGTCAGCGGCTCGAACACCACCCGCTTCCACCCCGCGCCTTCACGCGCCCAGAACCCGACGTGCGTCAGCTCCTCGACGCCCTCGGGGTAGACGAAGGTGACTGCGACTCGCGCCACCCCGTCTCGAACGCGCACCGGGTGAACGAAGATGCCGGTGCTCCGCTTCTCGAAGACGTGCCTCCAGAAGGCGGCCGGCGTCTTCGCTGAAGCAAGCTCGAGCTCGAACGCCATGCCGCGCAGGCTGTTCCCGCGGAGGCCGCGGGCCCGCCCACGAATGGTCTTCGAGAAGCTCTCCGTGGAGGCGCCTGGGAAGAGCAGCACGCGGAAGTCGAAGAGCAGCGAGTTTCGAGCCGCGAACGTCTCCGACGAGTGGCTGTAGACGTTCGTCTCCTCACTCATCGCCCCGATGACGTCGCCGAGGTGGTTCGCGATGAGCTCGTCAGCTTCGGCGCCAACTGCGAGGGGCGGAGCCGAGAGGAGCTCGGCGTCGAGCGCGACCTCGAGCGCCCGCCGCCCAAGCACGGGTGGGCCTTCGCGCAGCGCCGCGACGAGGGCCGGCACCCCACGGGGAAGGTGGGGCCACGGCTTTCCCAACGTGGCTTCGTCCCCGATGAGCAGCTCGACGGAGGGCGGTCGAACGCCCTCGAACGAGGCGCTGACCTCGTACAGCCCATTGGCGAGCTTCGCGGCGGCAGTGCCCTCGATCTCGAAGTGCGCGGTGTACTGGGTGCGCCCCGAGAGCGTCACCTGCGGCGAGCAGGCCGTGTCCATCTTCCAGGGCCAGGCGCGCGGCCTGCCATCGGCTCCCGTGACGGTCAGGCTCACCGCCTTGCACCAGGGCTTGTCCGCACTGCCGATGGTCACCGCGCTCTCGAGCGGCGCCTCGAAGGCGACGTCGGCCATCACGACCCGCCCCTTGTCCGAGGTGGCGAGTCTGGCGTCGAGAGAGACCAGCGGAGCCGCGTGAACGACGACCGTGAGTGTCAGCGCCAACATGAGAATTGCCCCCCGAACGACCCTCAGTTCTCGACGGTGCCCGAACCTTCTGCGCGTGAGAGCGCCTCACGCAACGACGGCACGGCCTCGGTGCGTGGGGCCGGCTTCGGCACCGGCAGGAAATCGCCCGTCATCTGAAAGCCCGCTCCAATCAGCGGCAGCGCCTGCGTGATGCCATCGGGGTTGTTCGCCGTGCCCGTGCGATTGCGGTTCTGCAGCCACCACTGAATCAAGATGAACGCGGTGGGGTTGTTGAAGGTCGCGCCGTCTTCAATCTTGAACGTGTAGCCGACGAACGGCCCCACGCGGTGCAGGTTGTTCTTGTTCTCCTGCGCCTCTCCGCTCGCGAAGTGCCGCTGGTCGTAGAACATGAACGCCTGGGTGTAGCGGGCGCCACCGATGAAGCGCTTGTTGGGCGACTGGTAGAGCAGGTCGACGTCGTTCACGAAGTACCAGCCGCGGTTCGGCGCCAGCACGTCGTAGAACTGGTCGTAGAAGACCGTGTCTCCCGCGCGCAGGTTCATGTCGGGCCGTACGAGGCGCGCTTTGCTGCGCACCACGAAGTCGAGCACCTTGATTTGAAAGTCCGCGCCGATGGTGAGCTCGGTGCCGTTGCCCAGGTAGTTCGTCTTCGCGCCGGGGCTCGCGGGTGTGCCCGCTCCGAGGCGCGTGATTTCGGCGTCGGAGTAGTTGGCGCTCGCCGACTGGAACGACTGGAACAGGTTGAACGTGCCGAAGTACTGCACGAACGTGTACGAGGCCCAGAAGCCCAGCACCGTCAGCGGCTGCACCTCGACGTACGCGCCCGCACGAATGAACGCCGGGCTCGCGATGGGCGTGAGCCCGATGCCGATGAAGTTGTCACGCAGCGCCATCTCGTCGCTCTCGTAGAGCCGAAAGCGGTACATGAACCGGCCCTCGTAGAGCAGGCCGAGCGGGTTCACGCGCAGCGCGAACGTGTTGCGGTGAACGATGCGGTGTTGCGGGGGCGCCTGGTATTGCAGGGTCTGGGCAGAGACCGTCGTTGCCCCCAGCACGACGGCGAGCACCAGTGACGCGCGTTTGGACATGCGGGGCGATTTAGGACGTCGCTGCCCCCCGCCCACCCCATTTGCATGACGCGAATCGTCGTGAAGGTTTCGCCTCACGCCGCCACGGTGAAGTGCTCGCCTTCGACGAAGCCGCGTGAGTCGAGGAACGCGCGAATCTCGGCTCTGGCTCCGTGCGCCCCGACCGCGGCGATGACGTGCTCGTCTGCCGGCGGCCCCACGTCGTCGGGCCACACCACCCGGGCCCCGTGAATGCGCTGCCCAATCTTGCGCGTGTTCACGTCGATGAAGCGCTCCACCGGCACGCCGTGCTCCCGCAGCGCCTTGAACAACGCGATGCCCGTCTCGCCCGCGCCCCAGATGCAGAGCGGGCGTTTGCCGAACCGCGCCGCCAGCACGCTCGCGCGCAGCTTCGTGTGGCGGTCTCGCCGGTACCGCGTGTCGGTGCGGGTGAGGCGGCGGTCATGGTCGGTCCACACGTGGAGCACCTCGGGCAGGCACACCAGCCGCTCTCCGCGCTCGAGCAGGCGCAGCCACAGCTCCCAATCTTCGGGGAAGTCGCCGTCACGCCAGCCGCCACACCGGGTGAGCACCTCGCGGCGCAACATCACCGACGGGTGACACAGCGGAGACTCGATGAGCCGGTCGGCGAACAGCCGCTCGGGCGTGGTGAGCGAGCTGAGCCAGCGGCCGTACGAGACGAGCGACGGAGACGGCGGCTGGTCATGGCGAACGATGTCGACGCCGGTGCCCAGGCCCGCGAGCGACGGCTCGGCCTCGAGGCGCTCGACGCTGCGGGCGAACCGCTCGGGTCGGCTCACGTCGTCGGCGTCCATTCTCGCCAGCAGGGGCCCGCGCGCCTCGGCCAGCCCGAGCTGCAGCGCGCCCACGAGCCCGACGCCGCCCGTCGAGAGCACGCGAACCCGCTCGTCGTCGCGCGCGTGACGCTCGAGCCGCGCTCGCGTTCCATCGGTGCTGCCGTCGTCGATGGCGAGCAGCTCGAAGTCGTCGAAGGTCTGCGCGCGCACGCTGTCGACCGCCGCGTCGATGGTGGCCTCGGCGTTCCTGGCTGGGAGCACGACGCTCACCTTCGGACTCACGGCGGGCTGCATCGGTCAACCTCGAAGGGTCGTCAACGACCGTTCCTCCCCGCGCGGCATTCGCTACAGTCGCCCTCCTTCCATGGCCGCTGGCGCTTCA
>JAEUJR010001119.1 GCA_016793585.1 Archangium sp. | reverse complement strand
GCTGTTCAACGACACCGGCCTCGTTCGCATCAAGACCGAAGCCACCGAGCACGAGCTGTAGGGAGCGACCATGAGCTACTCCATTCTCGTCGTCGACGACTCCCCGCTCATTCGCAAGATGATGAAGCGCACGCTCGGCCTGTCGACGCTCGATCTCGGCACCGTCTACGAGGCGACGAACGGGCGTGAGGCCCTCGCCGTGCTCGAGAAGGAGTGGATCGACGTGGTGCTCGCCGACATTCACATGCCGGTGATGACGGGCGCCGAGCTCATCGAGCTGATGTCGCGTGACGAGCTGCTGGGCAAGATCCCCGTGGTCGTCATCTCGGCCGAGCGCAGCGAGCCGGCCATCGAGCGGCTCAAGCAGCTCGGCATCTGCGCGCACCTCATGAAGCCGTTCACGCCCGAGCAGGTGCTCGAGACCGTCACCCACGTGCTCGACCAGGCCGCCGCGAGGAGCCACGCATGAGCCAGACCCTTCGACCCGCCGTGCTGGCCGACGTCACCCGCTCGGTGCTGGGCGACGCGGCGTTCCTGTTCTGTGACGACGCCGAAGACGCGGGAAGGCTCGCGGGCCGGTTCGCCGAGGCCACCATCGCCTTCGAGGCGCCCAGCCCGGGCCAACTGAGCCTGCGCCTGCCATGGCCACTCGCCGTCGAAGCCGCCGCGAACCTGCTCGGCTGTGAACGTGACGACCCCGACGCCGGCGAGAACGCGCTGCCGGCGGTGGCCGAGCTGCTGAACATGATCTCGGGCCCTGCGCTCGAGGCGTGGTTCGGCGCTTCCGCGAGGTGGTCGCTGGGCGTTCCTTCGACGCGCGCGTACGAGGGCTCGCTGCCGACGCAGGCGCCCACGGGTGAGCTCGTCGGCTTCGTCATCGACGGAGCGCGCATCGAGCTCGAGGTCGTCGAGACGGGAGCGGGCCATGATTCGCGTGCTGATCGTTGACGACTCGTCGGTCGTCAGGCGCATGTGCTCGCGCATTCTCTCGGAGGCCGAGGGCATCGAGGTCGTCGGCACGGCGCCAGACCCGTACGTCGCGCGCGATCTCATCGTGAAGCTGAAGCCCGACGTGATGACCCTCGACGTCGAGATGCCGCGGATGGATGGCATCACCTTTCTGCGCAAGCTGATGAAGCACTACCCGATGCCCGTCATCGTGGTGTCGACGCTCACCGCGAAGGGCGGCGAGGTGGCGCTCGAGGCGATGTCGGCCGGCGCCGTCGACGTGGTGTGCAAGCCCAGCAACGACAACGCGCTCACCGACATGGCCACCGCGCTCGTCGACGCCGTGCGCAGCGCGTGGCACGCCCGCGGCCGCCTCAATCGCCCGCTGCCGGTGAAGCAGGTCGAGCACGTGCAGCGCACCATCGCGACGAGCCCGTCGTCGCTCTCGCTCATCGCCATCGGCGCGTCGACCGGCGGCACCGCCGCCATCGAGTCGATTCTGCAGGCCATGCCGCCCGAGACACCCGGCATGGTGATGGTGCAGCACATGCCTGCCTTCTTCACGCGGTCGTTCGCCGACCGCCTGGGCAAGATGTGCCGCGTTCGGGTTCGGGAGGCGCAAGACGGAGAGCTGGTCGAGCCGGGCCTCGCGCTGCTCGCGCCGGGCGATCGCCAGATGGTGGTGCGGCAGTCTCCGCGCGGCTTCATGGTGAGCGTGCTCGACGGCCCCCGCGTGTCGGGCCACCGGCCCTCGGTCGACGTGCTCTTCCGCAGCGTGGCGCGCGCGGCGGGCAACAAGGCGCTCGGCGTCATCCTCACCGGCATGGGCGCCGATGGCGCGCAGGGCATGGTCGAGATGCGCAAGGCCGGCGCGAAGACCCTGGGCCAGGACGAGGAGTCGTCGGTCGTCTACGGCATGCCGAAGGTGGCCTTCGAGCTCGGCGCCGTCGAGCGACAGGTGCCGCTCTCGCTCATGCCGCACCACATTCTCGCCGCCCTCTGAGCGGCGTTGACAGTGTCAGGCCGCCGATGCGAGACGAGCGCATGGTCGCTGACTTGAAGACGCAGGTGCTCGACGCCAGCGTGCAGCTCATCGCCGAGCAGGGGCTGGCGGGCCTGTCGCTGCGCGAGGTGGCGCGGCGCGCGGGTGTCAGCCACCAGGCGCCGTACCACTACTTCGCCGACAAGGAGTCGATCGTCGCGGCCCTCGTCGAGCGCGGCTTCACGCTGCTGGCCGACCGCATGGAGGCGACGGCGAACGCGAAGGGCTCCATCACCCAACGGTTGGCGAAGACCGGCCGCGAGTACGTCTCCTTCGCGCTCGAGCAGCCGGTGTACTTCCGCCTCATGTTCCGGCCCGAGCTCGCGAAGCTCGATCGGTTTCCCGAAGCGTTGGCTGCAGGTGGCCGCGCGTTCGCGGTGCTGCAGGGGCTGATCGAAGAGAAGTGCGCAGGGCAACGCGTGCCGCCTGCCAAGCGCGACGCGATGGTGTCGATGCACTGGGGCATGGTGCACGGGCTGTCGTCGTTGCTGGTCGACGGTGTGCTGGGCCAGCGCTTCGTCAACGCGCAGGACCGTGAACGCCACGTGAACCAGGTGCTCGAGCTGTTCATCGGCACCGCCGACTGAGCCGTGAGGAAGCGCCACCTGACTGTGGGGTGATGCGGCTCAGCGGGAACAGTCGAGTGCCGTCACCACGCCGCGCGCCGAGCCGAGCGTCTCGAAGTCGAGCGCCACGTCGACCTCCACACCGCCGTCGACGACGCGCGGCACGGGGAGCACGCCTGCGTCGACGAGCACCTGCTGCACGACCTGCCGACCGACGAGCTTTCCGCTGACGTCGAGCCCGACGGTCTGCGTCGGCGAACCGGCCTTGCGTGGCAACACCTCGACGGCCACTTCGAGATCGGGCTCTTCGCGGCCCTGGCACTCGGCAGGTATCGACGAGAGCACGAGCTTCCACGAACCCGGCCGGCCATTGAACTCCCGCCGAAACATCGCGCCGCGCACCCGCACTGGCGCTCCTGCCACCGTCACCGTGGGGGGCTTCGTGAGCTCAACGCCGAAGCGTGGACGATCGCCGCAGCCCTTCACCGCGATGGAGCCGTTCAGCTCGAGCGTGTTCACCACGTTCGAGACCATGAAGTTCACCTTCGTAGCGAGCTCGAGTTTGCCGTTGGCGCCGCGATGCACCGGGGCCTCGAACTTCACCGTCGATGACGGGTCGGCGCCTACGCCGTTCGGCCAGCTCGCCCAGGTCACGCGCCACGTCTCGGTGGCAGGGCGTCTCCACTCGAAGCGCTTCTGCGAGTCGGCCGGCTCGATGAGCACAGGCGCGATGACCAGCTCGACCAGGCCTTCGTACTGGTGCTCGTTGCAGCCCAGCGCGCGATCGGAGAACTGCAGTGAGACCGAGCGTTCACCGTTGGTCCACGCGAGGACGTGGGTGAGCTTCACCGGCTTGCCGTCGATGGTCGCGGAGAAGGGCCTCTCGGCGAGCGCGGTGGCTGCGATGAACGTCGAAAGCAATGCAGCGGCGCGGATCACGACTTCGGCCCGTCGAGGAAGGTGCCGAGCACGACCCAGCGGCGGGCGTGACGCTCCTGCTTCGGCTTCGCGCGCAGCGGCGTCGTGTAGTGCCAGAACGGCAGGCGGTAACAGGTGACGCCGCCGACGGTGACGACCGACTGCTCTTCGCTGAAGTGCCCGCCGCGTTCGTAGATGAGCGACTGGGTCGCGACGCC
>JAEUJR010001113.1 GCA_016793585.1 Archangium sp. | reverse complement strand
CTGCTCGATGCGCTGCGACCAGTTGAGGACGATGTTCGTCGTCGGCACGAGCTCGACCTTCATCACGCGGGTGTTGATGGGGTGACGGCCGGGCAGCAGCGCGTCGATCCACACGCCCTTGCGGCCCTTCTCGACGAGGTCGCCGTGCGTGAAGTCTTCACCCGAGAGGTCGAGGTGCTCCTTGCCGACGTAGCTGACGACGACGCCGACGAAGCCGATGGGAATCTCGGTCATCGGCACGAGCTCGACGCGCACGAACCAGGGGTTCAGGTTCCACGAGCCGGCCAGCAGCACCTGCTCCTGCAAGCCGCGGCCACCACCACCATCGATGAAGGCCTGCGCGCGCTGGAAGTTGTCGTGGCCCTCGACGACCGACGCGGCGAGGTCACCGGTCGCGATGGGACGGCCGTCGTTGGTGCTGACGATGCCCACCTTGTCGCTGGGCACCGAGAACACCTGCAGGTCGTGCGCGCGCATGCCGAACTGATCAGCGTTGTCGGCCGTGACGACCTGAAACAGCGCCGGGTTGATGCGGTACGTGCCCGCGCGCAGGAAGCCGAGCTGACGGCCACGCTCGCCACCGTTCGAGAGGAACGAGCGCGCGTTCTGAAAGTCGTCGCAGTCGACCTCGTGCCCGAGAATGTTCTCGGCCGGAGTCGCCTCACCATCGGCGGCCACGACGAGGCCAATCTCTCCCGGCGGAATCACCACGAGCGGCACGCGCACGACCTTGTAGCTCCACGGCCAGTAGCCGAAGTGCCAGCCGGGCGGGAGCAGGTCGGCCTGGTAGCCGGCCTCTCCGTCCATCGCGATGAGCCGGCCCGACGGCAGCGACTTGCCGAAGCGGCGAACGACGAGGCCCGACTGGTTCGCGCCGATGACCTGCAGACTCGAGAGCAGCACCACGACGACGAACATCACCGCCGCCAGCACCACCCAGGTTGCCCAGTGAAAGAGAATCGCTTCCATGACGAACTCCGTTGCAATCGTGGCGAGCGCAGGAAGGCCGCTCGCATGACGGTGAGGCCACGGAGGCCGTGCTGTGCAGCCGCAGGGCCAGCGACCAACCGGGCGTCACGCGGGGGGGATGTAGATGGCGGCGTGAGCTGAATCGTGGCTATGCGTGAGTGAAATCGTGTGGTCCGGTGCGGCTGGTTCTGCGTCAGAGTCGGCCTTCATGCGTCGGGTTCTCGGGCTGTTCGTGGTGGCGATGATGGGGTGCGAAGGCGTCGCGACGAACAACGACGCTGGTGTTGCGCTCGATGCCGGCTCGGCCGACGCGGGAGTGTTCGACGCGGGCTTGCTCAGCGATGCGGGCGCAGACGCGGGCCTGATCAGCGACGCGGGTCTGATCATCGATGCGGGCCCGATCGCCGACGCGGGAAGTCTGGACGCCGGCGTGATCATCGATGCCGGGTCCACGGTCGACGCCGGCCCTGCCATGGACGCCGGGTCGAGAATCGACGCGGGCCCACCACTCGACGCAGGTCGCTCCGCCGACGGCGGGCGCTACTCCATCGACTTCGGCACCGCGCCGGTCGAGAACCCGCTCTCGGCTGGCGGCGTGTGGACGAACAACATGCAGGGTACGGGCGGCAACGCGCCTCCGGGGAACCTCACCAGCATGCGCGTGGGCCTCGCCTCCGATGGCCAGACGCTCATCGCCTTCGGCACGCACGGCGGCATCGACTATGACGACAGCTTCGCTTTCGTGCCCGGCTTCACCGGCGACCAGTTCATCGAAGCCGTCATCTACAAGGAGCCCGGCTACAACCCGAACGCGAGCGGCTCGAACCATGAGCTCGAGCTGCTGCTCGGCTGCTCCAGCGACGCGGGCGTGCGCACGTGGAACGAGTTCCTCTTCAACTCGGGCGGCGGCGTCGACATCCTCTACCTGAGCGGAGGGCCGTCTGACTTCACCGGCATCGCGAACGTGAACGCGTCGCCGGCTCCGATTCCCGCCGATGGTGACGTGGTGCGCGCCACGCGGGTGGGCAACGTGCTCTCGCTGTACATCAACGGCGTGCTGGTCGCGGGCTACGACGGCTCGAACCCGGCGCGGGTCGCCAAAGGCTCGGGCATCGGCATCGCGGCCTTCGTTCGCCCGGGAGCCACGCTCAACAAGTACGGCTTTCGACGCGTCACCATGGGCACGCTGCCCTGACGCAACCTTTCGGCCACTAAAGGGTTGGCACGAACATGACTGCACTCGTCCTCATCGCGCTGGTGGCGACTCCGTACTCTCCGCTCACGAGGGCCGAGGCCGTGCCCACCTCGTGGGACGGCGGGTATGTCGACGCGGCGCGCTCCAGAGAGCTTCCGGTTCGTGTGTACCTGCCTGCGTCGAAGGCACCTGCGCCCGTCATTCTCTTCAGCCACGGCCTTGGCGGAGCCCGCACGAACAGCGTGTACCTCGGCGAACACTGGGCCTCCCGCGGCTACGTCGCGGTCTTCATGCAGCACCCGGGCAGCGACGAGTCGGTGTGGAAGAACGCTCCCCAGGCCGAGCGGCTGTCGGCGATGAAAGACGCGGCCAACGTCGACAACGCGCTGCTGCGAATCAAAGACGTGAGCGTGGTGCTCGACGCGCTGACCACCTGGAACGCGACGGCTGGCCACACGCTCGAGAAGCGGCTCCACCTCGCGCACGTCGGCATGTCGGGTCATTCCTTCGGCGCGGTCACCACGCAGGCCGTGAGCGGGCAGTCATTTCCCTTCTCGCCCATCGACCCGCGGGAGCGCCGCATCTCGGCGGCCGTGATGATGAGCCCGAGCATGCCCAGACGAGGAGACCCGAAGAAGGCGTTCGCGAGCGTCTCGATTCCCTGGCTGCTGATGACGGGCACGCACGACGAAGCGCCCATCGGCAAACAGACCGCCAAGAGCCGGCTCGAGGTGTTCCCGTTGCTGCCGGCTGGCGACAAGTACCAGGTCGTCTTCGACGGCGCGGAACACTCGGCGTTCTCCGACCGCGCGTTGCCGGGTGACTCGAAGCCGCGCAACCCGAACCACCACCGCGCCATTCTTGCGCTCACCACGGCCTTCTTCGACGCGACGCTACGCAACGACACGGCCGCGAAAGCCTGGCTCGCGAAAGACGCGCGCTCGGTGCTCGAGGAGAAAGATGTCTGGCAGACGAAGTGAGCCGAAGCGGCTTGAGGAGCGGTGGCTCCTGAATGACGGTCGAACTGAGTAGCGCGACTCGAATCGAGGCTGGTGCTCAACTCGCTTCATGCCCGTGCTCACGTGGAAGGGAGAGGCACCAAAGCCCGCGACAGTCGACGCCCTCGGTCGCGCCGGCTGGAAGCTCGCCGAGAGTGGAGCGCAGGCCGTCGTGCATCACGGCCGCTCCATGCCCGCGGCCTCGACGACACCGCTCATCTGGTTGACGGCTGCACCACCGAACGCCGCGCAGGTGAAGCAAGCCGTGGAGCGCGGCGCCGTCGACGTCTTCCCGCTCGACGCGCAGTGGGAGACCCGGCTGCTCGCCCGCCTCGCCGAGCTGGCGGTGCCCGAGATTGCCGTCACGCCGCCGCCGAACGTCGTCGCCGAGTCGGCCGCCGCGAAGCGCATGCTGCGCCAATTGAAGCAGGCCGCGCAGACGTCGATGCCCGTGTTGCTCACTGGAGAGACCGGCAGCGGCAAAGAGCTCGCGGCGCGGCTCATTCACCAATGGTCTCCGCGCGGCAGTCACACCTTCGTGCCCATCACCTGCGCCGCGATTCCCAACGAGCTGATGGAGGGCGAGCTCTTCGGCTACACGAAGGGCGCCTTCTCGGGCGCCGTGAAGGACTACGACGGCCTCATGGTGGCGGCCGAGGGCGGCACCGTCTTTCTCGACGAGGTCGACGACACGCCGTTCCCGCTGCAGGTGAAGCTGCTGCGTGTGCTCGAAGACCATGTCGTCTCGCGCCTCGGAGAGTCGAAGTGGCGCGCCGTCGACTTTCGCATCATCGCGGCCACCAACCGCGACCTGCGCCCGCTCATTCACGAAGGCCAGTTCGGCGCCGACTTCTACGAGCGCCTCGCGACCGTGCTCATCGAGCTGCCTCCGCTGCGCGAGCGCCTCGACGACCTGCCGGTGATGACGATGCAGCTCATCGAGCGCTACTACCGGGAAGACACCATCGCGGCGAAGCGTGGGCAGGTGAAAGACGTGACGCCCGAAGCGCTCGAGGTGCTCAAGGCCTACTCGTGGCCGGGCAACGTGCGTGAGCTGCGCAACGTCATCTTCGCGGCGCTCGTGCACAAACGCAGCGGCTCGTCGCTCTTGCCGTCGGACTTGCCGCGGCGGCTCTGGCAGGAGTCTCGCCCTGACGCGAGCTCCGAGAACGGAGTCGTCTCGAAGCAGGCCGTCGAGCAGAAGCTGGCCGAGGGCTCGATGAACTTGAAGGCCGAGATCGAGACGCTCGAGCGCGTGGCCGTCGAAGCGGCGCTCAAGCGCGCAGGTGGTTCGGCGGCAGAGGCGGCGCGCATGCTCGGTGAGGTGGGCCGCGGCACCGCGAAAGACCCGGGCGGAACGCTGCGCGTGATGATGAAGCGGCTCGGTCTGTCGGCAGCGACGCTCAAGCGACGATGAAATCGCTCCGCCCCTCGAGCGTCGTGGAGAGCACGTCACGCGCCGTCATCCCATCCCCGTCGCGTGGCCGTGGCTGGGGGCCCGAGGTCGATTGGCTTCGGGCCTCTGGCCGCCTTTCGACGGCCCGTTCGCGGGAGGCCCGGTGACGACGCTGTCGAAGTTGCGTGCGCTGCATGCGCAGCTCGAGGCGTGTCGACGGTGCCCGAAGATGATTCGGCCCGTCGTGCACGGCGCCGCCGTCGACTCGAAGGTGTTTCTGCTCGGCCAGGCTCCGGGCATTCGTGAAGGCCCTGCGGGAAGGCCGTTCGCGTGGACGGCGGGCAAGACGCTGTTCGGCTGGTTTCACGAAGCGGTCGGCGTCGACGAGGTCGTGATTCGCGAGCGCGTGTACTTCGCCGCGGTCGCGCGCTGCTTCCCCGGCAAGGCGAAGACCGGCGGAGGCGACCGAAAACCCGACGACGGTGAAGTGCTCGCGTGTCGGCCGTGGCTCGAAGCCGAGGTGCAGCTGCTGAAGCCGAAGCTCGTGCTGCCCGTCGGAGCGCTCGCCATCACCCAGGTGCTCGGCCACACCGGCCCGCTCGCCGAGGTCATCGGCACCACGCACGAAACGACGTGGCACGGCGTGAAGGTCGAGGTGATTCCGCTGCCGCACCCGTCGGGCGCGTCGACGTGGCATCGCGTCGAACCCGGCAAGACGTTGCTGGCGAAGGCGCTGAAGCTGCTCTCACGTCACGAGGTTCTGCGCGCTGCGGTGAAGTGAGTCACTTCTTCTTCACGAGGTCGGCGAACGACTTCTTCTTCGTGCCTTCCTTCTGGCGGCGAAGGTCGTCGGCGATCTCTTCACGCGCGCGCTCGTAGGTGCGCTGCCGCTCGACGTCGGTGCCCTCGGTCGCCTCGTTCTTGGTGATGGCGGTCAGCCGCGGAACGGCGGTCGCTCGTCGGTCTTCTCGGTACGCAGCCATCGCGGTCGGCAGTGTAGCGCCCCTTCGCTGCGGCCACCGAACCGCCGATCTCCCTGATCCCGCTCAAGCCAAAGAGATCGAAGGTTTACACGAAGGTGCGACACGCGAGGGCACCCTGACGCCAGGTGACCGAACCTGCGACAGGCACGACCGTCGAAGTGCTTGAATCGACGACATCATCGACTGGCACCGACCGTGCTTTGGGCGGGCGCCATGATTCGAGCTTCTGTCATCGCGGTCGCCCTCGTCTTCGCCGTTGGTTGCAGCCGTGAGGAGCCGAAGAAGGCGCGCGTTCAGACCCTCGACGTGTCAGTGGAGGCGCGTTCGGCGGCGGCGGCCGAAGCGGCGAAGGAGCGGTTTCGCATGACCGTGTTCGAGCGGTACATCGAGCAGCAGGGCATGACGGTGCGCGGCCTCGTGCGCGCGCTCACGCAGCCGAAGGCGACGACGGCGAACGAGCTGCAGCCCTCGAAGTTCGACGTGAACGCGCACGCCTCGGCGAAGCTCGAGCTGGTCGACGGCAAGGTCATCTACACGGCGGTCGCGCAGCCGAACGATCCTGCTGCGGCGGTGATCAGCAACGGCACGGAGACGTACTCGGTTGGGTACATCGTCGAGGCCGAGGTCGTGCCTGCCGCGGGCGAGCTCAAGGCCATCACGGTGCGTCAGGTCTCGGAGCCGCGGCCGGTCAACTGATCAGTCTGGCGTCACGAAGCACTTCTTCGCGCTGCACCAGGTGATCACCTCGTCTGGCGGCGTCGTGACTTTCGGGCGCCGCGTCTCGCGACCCCTTCGAGCTTCGCCTCGTGTGCGCGTGCATCGACGAGTTCATTCAGCGGGTGTCCCGCGTGTCCACGAATCCACCTCGTCTTCGCGTTCGCGCGAACCGCTGCCACACGAAGGGCATCGCAGAGCGCGTGATACTTCTCGGGCTTTGGCCTGAACGTTCCCGCTGTGACCTCGAGCGCGATTCGGCAATCGCTGACCACCGTGACGTCACCTGTGAGCCCATGCGCGATGACTGCTTCGAGACCGGCGCGCACCGCTTCGAGCTCCATGATGAGGCTCGTCGTCGCTTCTTCGAAGCCGTGGCCTTCGTGCAACACCTCGCCGTCACGGACGATGAGGTAGGCCCAGCCGCCGGGTCGAGCGACGCGCTCCTCGCCTGAGCCGTCGCAATAGAGCTCGATGGGCGAGGTCATCGGCTCGCGTCATAGATCGAATTCCGGGGCCATTCGTTTGGAGCCTCGTCATGACGCGCGTGCTCCTCGTTGGTTGTGTCCTGCTGTCGTTTTCTGCCCTCGCGGCCGACGCGAAGTCCGAAGCTGCCGCCGCCGACCTCTTGCGCAAACGCCTCGCGAACGAAGACCCGCAGGCGAAGGCGATGCTCGACGCAGTGAAGGGCAAAGACATCGTCGTCGTGGCTGGAAGCATGGACCACATCGAGCAGGTGCTGGCCGCGGCCCGTCTGCCCTACACCCTGATTCAGCCGGACGAGGTCGCGAAGACCGAGCTGAGCTCGTCCATGATTCTGATGGTGAACTGCCCCGGCGTGATGCCCGCCGATTCGTTGCGCCGCATCGAGCGGTTCGTTCGCGCGGGCGGCCTGCTCTACACGACCGACTGGGCGCTCAAGAACGTCGTCGAGCAGGTGTTCCCCAGGACCATCAAGCACAACGGCGCGTACACCGGTGACGAGGTCGTGCCCGTGCTGGTCGACGAGAAGAGCGACAACCTGATGTCGCAGATGCTGCTGCGCAAAGGCACCGAGCCCCAGTGGTGGCTCGAGGGCAGCAGCTACCCCATCGAGGTGCTCGACCAGAAGCGCGTGAAGGTGCTCGCGCACTCCCGGGTGCTCGGTGAGAAGTACGGCTCGAGCCCCATCGTCGTGCGATTCCCCTACGAAGACGGCGAGGTGATTCACGTGGTGAGCCACTTCGTGCGGCAGATCTCCACCGCGGGCCCGGCGGTCGCCGCGAAAGACGCGAAGATTGGCGGGCTGACCGCCGCTCAGCAGAAGGAGTTCGAACAGAGCAGCGCGGCCACTGCCTCCATCGGCGACGTCGAGTCGAGCTACGCGTTCCAGCGCATGACGGCGAACGTCGTCACCACGAAGCAGAAGAAGAATGAAGAGCTCGATCGCGCCTACAACATGACCTCAGCGAAGCCCGTCGAGCTGCGGGCGAGCCCGGGAGCGTCGGCGCCGACCGTCGGCTCGAACAAGGCGGGCGCGAAGGTGAAGATTCTGGAGCAGCGCGATGGTCAGGCCCGCGTACGCACCGAGTTCGGCGACGAGGGCTGGGTCGACACGAAGTCTCTGCTCGCGCGCTGACGTCGACAGCAGCCGGCGAGCGTCGCCATCGACAAGCGTGCGTGCGACCCGGAACAGCAACTCCGCCTCTCAGCGAACGCGCCCGGTGACGCGACCTTCGGCATCGACCGTCACCGCGAGTGGAACGACCGACACCCCGTACTTCTTCGCGAGGTCGCGGCGCTGCTTCACGTCGACCTTCACCACCGGCGTGCCCCGCTCGTCGAGCTCACGCGCCAGCGTCTGACAATCGCTGCACAGTGGGTGCGTGAAGAGCACCACCGTACCGGCCTTCGGCTGGCCACCCAGCGCGTCGAAGTCGACCTGTTCGATGGCGCCACCGCGCACGCCGCGCAGCTTGGCGATGATTCGGTACAGCTCGCAGCCGACGCAGAGCCCCGTCGTCGCTGCGAGGGTGGCGAGCACGGCCACCGTCGCTCCCAACGCGAGGCCCACCGTGGTGAAGCCCGTCACGTACGCGAGCGTCGCCGAGAGCAGCACGATGGCGCCGATGATGTTGGCGAAGCGGGGAGCGCGCGAGTCCTCTAGCGGGCCTGCGCCGAACCGCGGCTGCACCACCTCGAAGTAGAAGACGCACGGCAGGCAGTACTTGCGGCCGAAGACCACCGACACCGCGAGCTGCAGGCCCAGCACCGTCAGAATCGGCCACGCGCCCGTGAGCACCGCGGTGGCGGCGCCCAACGCGACCACCGTCTGGTTGAACCGCGGCGCCCGCGCGTCGACGACGCTCAAGTCCTGGTTGTCGATGCGCTGGAGCGAAAGCGTGCCTGCGTTTGCCATGTCTGCCTCGGCGGATGAGATTCCGACATGACAGATAGCATCCGTTGTTGCGGAATCGCAACTGTTCGGACGGATGATGCCGTCCTCCGCAGGGAAGTGGAGCTGCCGTACGTCCGCCCGGGCGGAGTCGCGGTCACTTGAAGCAGGCGTTCAGGTCGGCGGCGGCCTTTACGCCGTCGAGGCACTTCGTCTGCTTCGTGATGTTCGCGTCGGTCTCTTTGTCCTTCAGGCACGCGCCCTTCCAGAACGACAGGCCTTCGGCGTCGGGCGCTTTGCCCACGGCCTTGCCGGCCTTCTCGAAGGCTTTGACGAACTTGTCGCAGACCGCCGGTGACGCGGCGAACGACGGCAGGGCGAAGGCGACGACGACGGCGAGGGTGAAGCGCTTCATGCGTGAGGCTCCAGGTGAGGGTTCACCTGGAAGACGCCACGACTCGTCGGCGCTTTGCGTTACTTCGCTGCGGGCGTCTGCTCGAGCCTCTGGGCGCCCTGCCCGTCGTAGATGACCTGCAGCACCGCACCGAGCACGGTGAATGACACGAGCAGCGTCGTGCCCAACCCGATGCACGCGACGATGCCGATGCTCTGCAAACCGTAGTGCTGTGCGAAGATGAGGGCCGCGAAGCCTGCCACCGTGGTCAGCGTCGAGGCGGCGACGGCCGAACCGACGCTCCGAAGAGCGACCAGCGGCGGCGTGCCCTCGAGGAACCGGTGCAGCAG
>JAEUJR010001102.1 GCA_016793585.1 Archangium sp. | reverse complement strand
GCTGGAGCTGCGTCGCGAACCAGTGTGTCGCGCGCTGTCAGTGAGGAACGGAACACGCGGCGCCAATCACGAGGGGCAACGGTTCCGCGGCTCGCGCGGAATTTCTGCCTCTCGACGCGAGCGGCAACGATGCCGCAGCTCCGCGAACCCGTGAACGCCGACGAACGACCTCTGCGCGCGAGTGAAGTGAAGACTCCTGACATCTTCGGCGAAATTCGCGGGCGGCGGCGTTGGCGACAATCTCCGCAGGAGGCTCTTCATGCCCAGCGTCTCGTCCGTCAGCAGCGCCACCTCGACCACGCGCGCGCGCACGTCACCAGGCTAAACGGCGGCGCCTTCACTCGATGACGTGCTGGCAGGCCGAGAGTCGCTGAAGCGAGGCATGGAAGGCGACTCCGTTCGCTGGCTGCAGCAGAAGCTCGGCCTCGAAGACGACGGCAAGTTCGGCCCCGCCACCGAGAAGGCCGTGCGCGCGATGCAGAAGCGCAGCGGGCTCGAGGTCGACGGCATTGCGGGCCGGCAGACGATGGGCCGCCTGCAAGACGGCTATCAGCCCGGCCCCGTGAACCCGACGCGCCCCACCGAGCCTGCGCCCGAAGGCACCGGCACGAAGCGCCCGTTCCGCGGCTTTCACGAGGTGTCGGAAGAGAAGCTGCGCGACGCGTTGCCTCCGCAGGCGAAGCACCTGGCGAAGACGTTCATCGACACCGCGCGCAAGTACGACCTCGACCCGCGCTTCCTCGTCGCCATCTCGAAGTTCGAGACCGGCGGGTGGACCTCGAGCGCCTTCAAGGACAAGAACAACGCGATGGGCGTGTCGAACTCGAAGGGCCCCATCTCGTTCGCCCGCGCCGAAGACAGCATCGAGCGCATGGCGAAGGGGCTCGCGAACCCGAAGGGCTACTACCGGAACGCGCAGACCATCGGGCAGGTCGGCGCCATCTACGCTCCGGTCGGCGCCGAGAACGACCCCAACGGCACGAACGGCCACTGGCCGCGCAGCGTGGGGAAGTTCGCCGATGAGTTCGCTCGAATTCTCGGCTGAACTCCTTGAAATAACTGACTCGTCATGGAGTGAGTAGATTTTCGGTGGAAAACTAGTCACTGCGTATCTAATTACCCCTGCATGTCGGTTCGGCATGCGGTTCTCGGTCTGCTGCACCAGCGCGCGCGTCACGGCTACGAGCTGCACGCGGCGCTCACCTCGCTCGGTGGGGGCGAGGTGTGGGACGTCAAAGCGGCGCAGATCTACGCGACGCTCGACCGGCTCGCGGAGTCGGGGCTGGTGCGTGAGCAGCCCGGAACGCAGAGCGGCGGACCGCAGCGGCGGCCGTTCGAGCTGACCGACGCCGGGCTCGAGGAGCTGCGCAGCTGGTTCTCGATGCCGGTGAAGACCGGCTACCAGCGCGACGAGTTCTTCCTGAAGCTGATGCTGGCCATCACCTCGGGCGTGCAAGACCCGTATTCGGTGCTGCGCACGCAGCGCACGAGCCTGTACCGCGACCTGCACGAGCTGATGACGCACCGGCAGGAGGCCTCGGCGCGCGCGGCGCTCGCGCAACAACTTCAACTCGAGCAGGCCGTGATGCACGTCGAAGCCGACCTGCGCTGGCTCGAGCTCATCGAAGGCCGCCTCGACGAGATGGCGAAGCAGACGACGGTGGAGCCGGCTCCGAAGCCGCGCGGCCGCCCTCGCAAGAACCCGCAGTCACCCGATGGAGAATGACATGGCGCTCATCACTGCAACGCAGCTCGTGAAGACGTACGCCGAAGGAGCGACGGCCGTGCGCGCGCTCGCCGGAGTCTCGCTGACGCTGAACGAAGGTGACTTCGTGGCGGTCATGGGGCCCAGCGGCTGCGGCAAGTCGACGCTGCTCCATCTGCTCGGCGGCCTCGACCGGCCTGACGCAGGCACCGTGAAGCTGGGGAACGACGAGCTCACCACGCTCGACGACGAGGGCCTGACGCTCGTGCGGCGCCGGCGCATCGGCTTCGTCTTTCAGTCGTTCAACCTCGTGCCGGTGATGAGCGCCATCGAGAACGTCGCGTTGCCGCTCACGCTCGATGGTGTGTCGGCCTCGGTCGCCGAGGGCAAGGCGAAGGTGTGGCTCGAGCGGCTCGGCCTGGGGGAGCGGGTGAATCACCTGCCCGACCAGCTCTCGGGCGGGCAACAGCAGCGGGTGGCCATCGCGCGGGCGCTGGTGACCGAGCCGGTGTTGCTGCTCGCCGACGAGCCCACGGGCAACCTCGACTCGAAGTCGGCTGACGACATCGCGCGGCTTCTTCGCTCGTTGAGCGACGAGCACCGGCGCACGGTGTTGATGGTGACGCACGATCCGCGCATCGCCGCTTCTGCACGGCGGCTCGTGTTCCTGAAAGACGGCGTCATCGTCGACGACCAGAGCCTGTCGGCCTCACTCGACACGTCGAGCAAGGTGCGCTCGCAGCTCGAGGCGTTGTCATGAGCGCGACCACCACGCTGGCGCTCCGCTACCTGCTCCGCCGCAAGACGCGCGCGGCGCTCACCACGACGGCCATCATCTTCGGTGTCGCCCTCGTCATCGCGATGGGCGGCATGGTGCCGACGCTGACGGCCTCGCTCACCTCGAGCGTCCTTTCATCGGTGGAGCAGGTCGACGCCTCCATCTCGACTGCGACCCAGGCTCCTTTCCCCGCTGACGTGCTCACCCGCGTGCGGGCGATGCAGGGCGTGAAGCTGGCGAGCGGGCGCGTGCAGGGCATGGTCGCGCTCCCCGCGAGGTCGGCGCCGCTGCTCAACGGCAAGCCCGTCGTCTCGGTGCAGCTCGTGGGTATCGACCGTGACGAGGTCGAGCCCGTTCGCCCCGTGACGGTGACCGACGGCAAGCCGGTGAAGGAGCTCGGAGCCGACGACGTGCTCGTGTCGGAGACGCTGCGCGACGGCGCGAAGCTGAAGCTGGGCGACAGCCTGGTGGTGCCGTCGGTCGCGGGCAGCCGCACGTTTCACGTCGCCGGCTTCCTGAACACGCGCCCGGGCGGCATCGAGTCGGTCTTCGTCACGCTGCCTGCTGCGCAAGAGACGCTCGGCCTGCGCGAGCAGCTCTCGCAGGTCGACGTTCGTTTCTCGGAGGGCGTCGACGCCGCCGCGACGAGGCAGGCGCTGTTGACCGCGCTCGGGGCGGGCTACCTCGCCGAGGCCTCGCGCGGGAACACGCAGCTCATCGACCAGGTGACGCGCGCGGCGATGCCGATGCAGGCGTTCGGCGTGCTGGCGATGGTGATGGCGGGCTTCATCATCTTCATCACCTTCCGCACCGTCGTCGTGGAGCGCCGTCGAGACCTCGGGCTGCTGCGCGCGCTCGGGGCTTCTCGGCGCACGGTGCTCGCGATGGTGACGGTCGAAGGGCTGCTGCTGGGCGTGGTGGGCACGGCGCTGGGCATTCTCGTCGGCATCGCCATGGAGCGGCTCGTCATCTCTGGCCTCGCGCCTGTGTGGCGCAGCCAGGTGGGCCTCGTGCTCGAGCCGCAGCCGACGGCGCTCAAGACGTTGCTGGTGGGGGTGGTGCTGGGCGTCGGTGGCAGCGTGCTGAGCTGTCTCGCGCCTGCGCGTCAGGCGAGCCGGGTCTCTCCCCGTGAGGCGATGCGGCCGTCTGGTGGCGACGCGCGCGCGCCCGTCAGTCGTGCGCGGCTGGGCGTTGGCATCGCGCTGGGCGTGCTGGGCGTGGTGGGGCTCATCACCGGTGTGCTCGCGTGGCAGAGCCTGGGCGCGCTCGCGTTCATCGTGGCGGTGTTCCTGGTCGGGCCGTCGAGCATCGTGCCGCTCACTTCGGTGTTCCGCCGCGGCCTCGACGTGGTGATGGCGCAGGAGGGCAAGCTCGCGCAGGGCAACGTCGCGCGGCAGCGGCACCGCTCCAGCATCACGGCGTCGGTGATGACGGTGGCGCTCGCCATCATCGTCGCGCTCGCGGCGCTGACGAACTCGACCATCGAAGGTGTCGTCTCGCAGATCGACCGCACGCTCGGCGCCGACTTCATGGTGATGCCGCCGACGATGATGGTGGGGAGCGGCTCCGTCGGCGCATCGGCTGACCTCGCGCGCTCGTTGTCGGCGGTGGAAGGCGTCGACGTGGCCACCAGCCTGCGCATGGGCGCGTCACGCTCGGGCACGCAGAACGTGTCGCTCGTCGGCATCGACCCGCAGGCGTACCTGAAGGTGGCCGCGATGGACTTCGAGGCGGGCACTCCCGAGGCGGTGGGCGAGCTCGCGCAGCCCCGCACGCTCATCATGAACGCGCTCTGGGCGAAGCAGACGGGCGCGAAGCTGCAGGACCAGGTCGAGCTGATGACGCCGAGCGGGCCGGTGCAGTACCGCGTCGTGGGCATCGGCAACGACGTGCTCAACTACCGCGTGCCCTCGGCGTACCTGTCGCAGGCGTCACTGCAGCAGGACTTTCAAGTCGACTCCGACCTGCTGGTGTTCGTCGACCTGAAGCAGGGCGTCTCGTCGCAGTCGGTGCGCGAGGCGCTGGAGCAGCGCCTCGAGGCGTGGCCGGGCTTCATGCTGCGCGGCACCTCGGAGTGGCGCGACAAGATGCTCGACGACGGCCGCAAGAAGCTGAACGCGATGTACGTGCTGCTGGTGGTGCTGGTGGTGCCGGCCCTCATCGCGTTGGCGAACACGCTGGGCATCAACGTGCTCGAGCGGGTGCGGGAGATTGGGCTGCTGCGCGCCATCGGCAGTACGCAACGTCAGGTTCGCCGGCTCGTGCTCGCCGAGAGTTTGTTGCTCGCGTGCGTCGGAGCGCTCGTGGGCATCACCGTCGGCCTGTGGCTCGGGCTCATCTCGGTGCGCGCGATGGAGTCGTTCGGGCTCGTCGCGACCTTCCGCATTCCGGTCAGCGGCATCGCGACCACGGCGGTCATCGCCCTCGTGTTCGGCGCCCTCGCTGCCGTGTTGCCTGCGCGGCACGCGGCTGGTCTGAAGATCGTCTCGGCCCTTCGCCACGAGTAGACGCAGCGACGAGGCCTTGCCACCGTGAGGCCTTCCCGCTCTCTTCGGCTCAACTCGCACCGAGGGGAACGAGATGACGAACCCTGAGTCGTCGCCGCCGTCCAGCCAGAATCCGATGCCGGTCACACCGAGGCCCCGCGACGACACCGCGAAAGGCTTCGCGACCGGGCTCACCATCTC
>JAEUJR010001078.1 GCA_016793585.1 Archangium sp. | reverse complement strand
GGGGCCGTTGACCCACTGCTCCAGCTCGAACGTCACGGGTCAGATCGCCGATCCGCCGCGCTCGCCGGTGCGAATGCGCACGGCCTCTTCGACGGGCATGACGAAGATCTTCCCGTCACCCACGGCGCCGTTGGGCTCGGTGCGCGCGCCCTTCTGAATCGCGGCGATGGTCTTCTCGACGTAGGCGTCGTTCACGAAGAGCGTGATGCGCGTCTTCTGCACGTTGCGCACGTGCACCTGCTGGCCGCGGAAGAGCTCGACCTCGCCCTCCTGGCGGCCGCGCCCCTCGACGGTGTCGATGGTGATTCGGTAGTTGTCACCTTCGTCGAGCACGGCGCCGAGCGCTTCTTCGACGGCCTCGAGGCGCTCCGGGCGAATGATGGCGATGATCATTTTCATAGGTCAGGTTTCCCAGTTCGACTCCGGCTGCTCACGTCTGATCGAAATGGTACCCGCGCTCGCCGTGAACGTGCAGATCTTGTCCGTCACGCTCTTCCTGCTCGGTGGCGCGCAGCCCCATGGTGCGCTTGAGAATGGAGGCGATGAGGAACGTCGCTCCGCCGGCGAAGACGATGGCCACGCCGACGCCGAGGAGCTGCTTGCCCAGCTGCGCGAACTCTCCGTCGAGCACGCCCTTCACCGGCGTGAAGCAGAACACGCCGGTCAGCAACGCTCCGAGAATGCCGCCCACGCCGTGCACGCCGAACGCGTCGAGGCTGTCGTCGTAGCCGAGCCGGTTCTTGAGCTGCACCGCCCAGTAGCAGACGACGCTGGCGAGCGCGCCCATCACCATCGCCCAGAGTGGCCGCACGTGGCCCGCCGCGGGAGTCACCACCACCAGCCCCGCCACGAACCCTGACGCGAGGCCGAGCGACGTCACCTTGCCGTGATGCCAGCGCTCCATGAGCATCCACGCGAGGCCTGCCGCGGCCGCTGCGCTCTGCGTGGTGGTGAACGCGAGGCCCGCCGTCGCGCCAGCCGGGTGCTCGACCGCCACCGCGCTGCCCGCGTTGAAGCCGAACCAGCCGAACCAGAGCAGACCGGCTCCCGTCAGCGTGAGCACGAGGTTGTTGGGCAGAATCACCGCGCCGCGTTTGAAGTCACGCCGGGGCCCGAGCATCAACGCGAGCACGAGCGCCGAGACGCCGGCGGCGATGTGAACGACCGTGCCGCCGGCGAAGTCGAGCACGCCGCGCGCGAACAGCCAGCCGTCGGCAGCCCACACCCAGTGCGCGAGCGGGCAATAGACGAGCGTGGCCCAGATGACCGTGAACACGAGGTACGTGCGAAAGCGCATGCGCTCGGCGATCGCGCCGCTGATCAGCGCGGGCGTGATGATGGCGAACTTGCCCTGGAACATCACGAACACGAGCTCAGGAATGCCCTTGTCGGAGTACGGCTTCGCCATGTCGATGCCGTTGAGCGCGACGAGCGTCGAGTCCCAGCCGATGAACCCGCCCTGCGTCTTGCCGAACGCGAGCGCGTAGCCGATGAGCACCCACTGCACGCCGATGACCGCCATCGCGACGAAGCTCATCATCATCGTCGTGAGCACGTTCTTGCGGCGAACCATGCCGCCGTAGAAGAGCGCGAGCCCCGGCACCATCAGCAGTACGAGGGCTGAGCTCGTCAGCATCCACGCGGTGGAGCCGGCGTCGAAGGCCACCGGAGCCGCTGTTCCTGTCGCTTCCATGACCACGGCTTTAGCCTAAAATCATGGCGATTAGGGCTTCATTTCATGCAACTAAGCACCAGGTCGTTCGACTCTCGAACAAGTGGAGCCGACCCCGAGATGCGGGTGGCCGACGGGAAGAGGGTTCCGCAGTCGACGCGGTTTCGGCAGATGGCTGGCCGAGGAGTGTCACTTCAGTCGACAACGGATGCATGACGTCGTCGTCAGACTGGAGCAGCTCAAGCTGGTGACGATCGCGAGCGACGAGAACCGCCGAGAGGTGCGGGTCCTTCTCGCGGCAGATGGAGCTCGATTGCTGAGCGAGGCCAACGCGGCACTGCGGGAGTTCAGGAACGGCATGCTCGACCGCTTCGGTGTGCGCCATCAGGTCGAACGCTGGAAGACGCTCACCGCACCAGCAGCAGGTCTCTGCCCTGCAGCAGATCGGCCTCACCGGCGAACTGGCCGAACCGTTCGTACTCCTTCACGGGCACGCGGCTCTGCAGCAGCCGCGCATCTTCCTCGATGGTGATGACGCGCCCGCTCTGCGACTCCTTGCGATTGAACCGCCCCCAGGGGCACTCGGTCTTCACGTCGGGCATCGGCTCCTTCAACCGGAAGCCCTCGGGCACCGTCAGCGTCACCAGCGAGTGCGTCGACTCGCTCGCCTCGAGGAACAACGGCGTCACGCGCTGGCCCAGCATCAAGAACCGCCGCCCCAGATTCCACGGGAACGTCAGCGCCCCGAGCACCATCGACGCGTCGCTCTCTTTCCGCGCGAAGTGCGTCGCGGTGAACACGTACTTCACCTTCACCTGCGCGCCCTCCTCCCGCTTCGTCTCGACGTCGATGCTCTCGAGGTCCGCGCCGCCGAACATGCGTGACAGCGCCTGCTCGAGGGCCTGCTTGCGTTGATCAGGCGACAACTGCTCCAGCGCCTCCGACAGCTGCGCCGCCTCGAAGCCCACGTACGTCTCGTCGCCCTGCCCCTTGAGCACGCCCTCGTCGTCGAGCGTCGCCGTCAGCGTGATGCTCTTCGACGGCCGCTCACTGCGCTTCGGCGTGGTCACCTTCTCGAGCACCTGCCCCGGCATCGGCAACAGGTACGCCTCACGTTCTCCGAGCGCGAACTCTGGCAACTCTCCGAACGGCCCGAAGCGCACCATCGTGTCGAGCCACACGGGCTGACCGTCGACCAGCACGCGCAGACACACGTACGGAAACAGCGCCTCGTTCGGGAAGAGATACGGAGCCGGATCAGACGTGAAGCCACGCACCGCGGCCAGTCGCGCATCGAAGCCCAGCGCCGCCAGCGACGCCTGCAACAGCCACGTGCGCGAGCCGCGGTCCTGCCCCACGCTCGACGCCGCCGACATGCCGAGCCCCGCGTCACGGCCCGACAGCTTCTTCATCACCGCCGAGTACACGGCCTTCACAGCCTCGAGGCCCTTCGCGTCACCGGCCGCGCCCTTCGCGAACACCTCGACCTCGTGCGTGATCTGCCCGCGATCGACGAACGCGTCGGCGTACGCCTGCATCACGCCCTCGTTGCCTCGCTGCCCCGCACCCACGCTCACGAAGGGCAGCCACTCGTTCGGTGACGGCGGCCCCTGCGGCTCGGGAATGTACGGCGGCACCCGCTTCTCTTCGTGAAAGACGATCTCCTTGTCGCCCTCGATGCGCACGGGCGCGAGGTTGGTCACGTTGTGCGCGTCGACCGTCAGCCCCGAGCCCTTCGGCGCGATGACCGTGTACGTGCTCCAGTTGTTCGGCTGCCGCGCGACCTGAAAGTAGAAGCTCGACGCCGTGAAGCCCGGCTGCCCCGGCCCGCGGGTCGGGTGCGCCAGCAGGTACTCGTACTCGACGAGATCGCCCACCTGCACGCCCGGCAGGCTCACCGCGTCTTTCCCTTCGATGCTCTCGGGCTCGAGCGTGGTCCCGTCGGACTTCAACGTGCGCAGCTTCAGCACCACCGCGCCCTGCGGCAGCTGCACCTCGGCCACCTCTTGCACGCCCGCCTGGTCGAGCGCCTTCTGAATGATGTGAATGCGATCGACCTGCGTGCCATCGGGGAACGCTTCGATGGCCGCCGCGTCGAGCAGAAACGCCGCGTTCGCTTCTTCCGAGCCCGGCGCCGCTTCGTACGCCTTGAGCGCGGCCTCGGTGCTGATGGCGTACGCGTCGAGCAGCTCTTTGCCATTCTTGATGCGCTCCACCGCGCGACGCAGCGGCAGGTCGGCGCCGTCGAGGAGCAGCGCGCGCTCCCGGGCCGAGAGCGCCTCCTTCGGCTGGCCGGCCTGGTCGTAGACGTCGGCGAGCTGCTTGATGAGCTGCACGTTGCGCGGCCACACCGCCGACGCGCGCTGCAGCGTGGCCACCGCCTCGTCGAACCGCTTCACCGCCACCAGCGCGTTCGCGAGCGCCGTCGACACCGAGGTCTGGCTCTCGTCACGCGCCAGCTGCGCCTTCCAGATCGCGACAACCGCCTCCATGTGCCCGCGCGTGCGCTCGTGTTCGGCCTGCCGCCACGCGCCGTTGGGGCAGTGCTTCGTCTTGGTGAGCAGGCCGTCGGCCTCGGCCACCGCGTCACGGCGGCGCGCCACGTCGTACTGGAGCAGCAACGACTCGCAGTGGCCGCTCCACGCCGCTTCGGCTTCGCGCGAGGTGATGACGGCCTGCGCCTCGAGGCCCAGCGCGAGCTCGATGCGTGCCTCGAGCGCCAGCACCTGTGCCGACGCAGGCGCATGGCTCGCGCGCGCCTGGCGCACCAGCTCGAGCGCCTCGACCGTGCGTTGATCGTCGAGCGCGAGCTGCGCCGTCATCAGCTTCGCGGCCACCAGGTCCTTGTCCTTCGAGAGCGCAGCTTCGAGATCTCGGGTCGCCCGGCCACGCGCCACCTTCGGCGCCAGCACCCGGTCAGACAAGTCGAGCTCGGCGCGCAGCAGGTGCACCAGCGCCCCGCTCATCGACGGCGCCAGCCCGTCGAGCAACCGGCGCGCGCCTTCACGGTCGCGCCCCTGACCGTCACGCACCGCCACCAGCCGCGCCAGCGCATCGGAGCCCTCGTCGGCGAGCGCCGCGTGCACCAGCGCCGCGGTCGGCATCACGCTTTCTTCGTCGTCGCTCACGCTCACCCCGTCCCACGAGGGAGCAGCGCCCACCGCGGGCCGGAACGTCAGCTGCGCCGGCCGGCCATCGAGCCGCTGCAGCACGAGCTGCAGATGACCGACCTGGTCTTCACGGGTCGCGCGCACGAGCAGGCGATGCGTGCCGCTCGACAGCTTCACCACCCGCGCCGAGAGCGTCGACGCGGGGCGCTGCCACGTCAGCCGCGAGATGACCTGCGTGCCATCGATGACGGCCACATGATCCATCGAGGTGATGGTGCGCAGCACGAACCTGCCCGACTGCGGCACCTCGACGTCGACGGCGAAGAGGTAGAGGTCGCCACCGGGCTGCTCTCCCGAGAGCGCGAGCCGGCCGTCGGGGAACGTCAGCGTGCGGGCGACCAGCGGGCCGTACGGGCCGTCGCCCAGGCCCTCGAGGCTGCCGGTCTGCTCGGGCTTCGTCGCCTCGCCCATCGAGAGCACGTGCCAGGGGCTCATGGGCCCCACCATCGCCACCGCCGTCGGAACGCCCATGTCGCCGAGCGTCGACTTCACCAGCCCATCGTCACCGCGCGCTTCGGCGATGGCGGCGATCGACGCGCGCAGCAGATGAGCGGTGTCGGCCAGCAGCTCCTTCTGCAAGACGAGCGCGCCCCGCTGCAGCACCTGATCATCTGCAGCGGCAGCCATCGTCACGTGGTCGAGCACGTACCGCGCAGCGACCGCAGAGAGGGCATGGGTCGGGGCTCGCTCCACGAGATCGAGCGCGACCGCCACGCCGCGGTCGGCCTGCGTGTTCCGCTCGGCGAGCAGCAGCTGGCCGTAGAGCGCCCAGGGGTCGTTCGCGTCCTTCTGCACCGCGGTGTCGAGCTGCGCGCGCGCCTTCTCTGCGTTCGACTCACTGGACAGCGCGCGCAGCCCGGCCAGCGCCCACGAGCGCGCCTTCGCGTCACCATCGGCCACGTCGGCCAACGCGTCATCGAGCCGCTCGGTCGGCGCAGGCACCCGCCGGGCACACCCAGAAACGAGCGCGAGCGCGGAGCACAAGAACACGACGCCAACACGAGCTCTGCCGACCGATGCCATGCGCCCGACATACACAATGCGCCGTGGGTGGTCGCCCGAACTCTTGGCGGGCGTGAGCTCAGAAGAGCTCGACGTCTCCGCCCTTGAGCACCGGCAGCACGGGCTTGCGCTCGCGCGAAAGGTCGAGCAGCGACGTCGAGATGTCGCGAATGAAGACCCGCCCCGTGTGCGCCCAGAAGCGAACCTCGGTGCCGCAGTCGCTCTGCAGCCGCTCGGCGACGAGGGGAATGTGCTCTTTCGCGAGGAACGCTCGCGCGAACGTCGAGTTGCGCTCTCCGACCGTGGGCCGCTGCGCCACCGAGCCGAGCACGTTGCCTCCGCCGAACAGTTTGCCCTCGAGCCGGCGGCGGTCGGCGCCCAGCTTCATCAACGCGTTGATGAGCATCTCCATCGCGTGAACGCCGAAGCGCGCCGGGTCGGAGCCCGCGTCAGCCGAGTCGGGCAGCAGGAAGTGGTTCATGCCGCCGATGCCCGTCGAGGGGTCGTACAGACAGGCCGCGACGCAGCTGCCGAGCAACGTCTTGACCTCGACCGGCGAACCCGACGCGTGCATCTCGCCGACGTTGATGACCACCACCTCGAAGCCTTCGGGCGCACGCACCAGCGAGCGTGGGGCGCTGGGCGCCGGGCCTCGGGGGGCGCTCGCGCGCGGCACCGGAGCGCTCGCGCGAGGCGGCGGCGGCGCGCTCGACCGTGGCGCCGCAGGGCCAGGCGCACTGGCGCGGGGCGGCGGGGGCAGCGGCTCGAAGCCGGGGCCGCTCACGGGCGCAGCCGCGGCGGGGCGTGGCGCCGAAGGCCGTGACGGCAACGGCGTGGTGGGCAGCGGCGGAGACGCGTAGCCCGCCTTGAGCCGGTACACGCCGCCGGGGCTGGCCTCGAGGGGCAGCTCTGGCCAGTGCAGCACCTCGGCGTGACCGACGAAGAGGTGGCCGCGCGGCTCGAGCAGATCGGCCAGGCGCCCGAACAGCCGCTTCTGTGTCGGCTGGTCGAAGTAGATGCTGGCGTTGCGGCACATGATGACGTCGAAGCGCGTGCGAATGGGCCACGCCGCGTCCATGAAGTTGAGCTGCCGAAACGCCACCCAGCGCTTGAGCGCGTCGTTCACCACCAGCGAGCCGTCACGGCCGGCGGTGAAGTGCTTCGCGATGCGGTCGCGCGAGAGGCCGTCGACGCGCTGCGTGTCGTAGAGGCCCTGCGCCGCCTTCGCGAGCACGTCGGTGTCGATGTCGCTGGCCAGAATCTTCACGTCCCACGAGTCGGGCGACGGCAGGCACTCGCGCAGCACCATCGCCAGCGTCCACGGCTCCTCGCCCGTCGAGCACGCGGCGCTCCAGACGCGAACGCGGCGCTGGCCCGTCTTCTCGGCCCGCTGCACGAACTCGGGGATCACCTGCCTGGCGAGCACCTCGAACTGGTGCGGCTCGCGGAAGAACGACGTCTTGTTGGTGGTGACGGCGTTGATGAAGGCCTGGCGCTCTTCCGAGAACACGCCCGGGTCGGCGAGCGCCTCGCGGTACTCGCTGAACGAGGCCAGGTTCATGCGCCGCAGCCGCGTCACCAGCCGCGAGGCGAGCATGGTGCGCTTCGAGTCGGCGAGCACGATGCCGGTGACCTCGCGCACGATGCCGCGCAGCGCGTCGAAGTCGCGGTCGCTCATCGGGGGCACCGCGCCGGTCGCCAACTCGGGGATGCGGCTGTCCATCGGCGCCCCTCAGAACTCCTGGAAGCCCTGCGGCGCCTCGTCAGCCGACGGGAACGGCGCAGGTGGAAGCTCGGTGAAGCCGGCCTCGCTCACGGTCGACGGCGCTGGCGCAGCAGCTCTCGGCGCCTGGGCCTTCGGCGCAGGGCGGGGAGCGCTCTTGCCGGAATCGGCCACGCGCTGCGGCTGCCGCGCCGCCAACTTGAAGCGCGCCACCGTGTCTTCGAGGTGCTTCGCCGACGCCGTGAGCCGATCGGCCGTCGCCGTCAGCTCTTCCGTCTGCGCCGCGTTTCGCTGGGTCACCTGGTCCATCTGCAGCACGGCCTTGTTCACCTGGTCGACCCCCAGCGTCTGCTCCTTCGACGCCGACGAGATGTCGCCCACGAGCGACGACACCCGGCTGACGGCCTCGACGATGCCGCGCAGCGCGTCTCCCGACTGGTTCACCAGCGCGACGCCCGAGTCGACCTTGCTGAGCGAGCCGTTGATGAGCGTCTTGATCTCCTTCGCGGCAGTCGCGCTGCGCTGCGCGAGGTTGCGCACCTCGTTGGCCACCACCGCGAAGCCACGCCCCTGCTCACCGGCGCGCGCTGCCTCGACCGCCGCGTTGAGCGCAAGCAGGTTCGTCTGAAAGGCGATCTCGTCGATGGTGGTGATGATGTCGGCGATCTGCCGACTCGAGGCCGACAGCTCGTTCATCGCGTTGATGGCGGTCTCGACGACGTGCTGGCCGTTCTCGGCCGCGCCGCGAGAGTCCTTCGAGAGCACGCTGGCCTGCTGCGCGTTGTCGCTGGTCGAGCGCACGGTGCTGGTGATCTCCTCGAGGCTCGCGGCGGTCTCTTCGAAGCCCGAGGCCTGCTCCGAGGCGCCCGAGCTGATCTCGGTCGCGCTCCCGTGCAGCTCGTTCGCGGCGACCGTCACCTGCGCGGCCACCGTGCGAACGTCGAGCAGCACGGCGGTGAGCTTGTCGAGGGTCTCGTTGAGCACCTGGGCGACTTCACCCACCTCGTCTTTGCCGCGGTAGGCGATGCGCTGCGTGAAGTCGCCTTCACCCACCTTCGTCAGCTTCGCGCGCATCTCGTCGATGGGGCCGGTGACCGACACCACCACCCGCCACACCACCAGCAGCGTCGCGACGACCGAGAGCAGCACCCCAAGGGCGAGCACCCAGCGCGCGCGCACCACCTGCTGCTCGCTGGCGTCGTACTGTTCCTTCGCCTGCCCGCGCGCGCCTTCGACCAGCCCCACCGCGTGGCCTTCGAGGTCGTTCATGAGCGGCACCGTCGCGCTCATCAGCGTCATCGCTTCTGGCAGGCGATCGGCCTCGTTCGCTTCGAGCACCGCTTCGACGCTGCTGCGCCACTGCGAGAGCACCTGAGTGAACCCCGCGAGGTCCTTCCGCATGGCGTCGGTCATCTCGAGCCCGCCCAGCGCATCGGCCGCGCGGCGCATGTCGTCGAGCTCTTTCATCACCTCGGCCCGCAGCCGCGGCCGCTCTGGCCGGGGCGCGAGGTGCTGCATGCGCATGGCCCGCCCGACGCTCACGAGCGAGAGCCTCAGCTCCTGCGCCTCGGAGATCACGTGCAGGTCGTGGCTGAACATGTCCTCCTGGCCCTCGGCGCTCTGGGTCAGCGCCACCGTCAGGTAGACGCACAGCGCCGCGAACGGCGCGACCTTGAACACGGTCGACAGGCCCAGCTTGCGAGACAGCTTCAGATCGGAGAACCAGCTCATGACGGCTTCCTTTGGTCAGGCCATGACCTGCTTGAGGTCGAGGAGAATCAGGAGCCGGTCTTGATGACGGCCGAGGCCCTGAACGAACGACGCACCTGCGGCCGCGCCGACGTCGGGAGGCGGCTCGATGCTGCTGGGAGCGAGGTCGATGACGTCGTTCACCGCGTCGACGAGCAGGCCCACGTTTCGCCCGCCCACGGCCACCACGATGATGACGCTGAAGCGGTTGTAGTCGACGACGCCGCCACCGAAGCGCTGCTGCATGTCGAAGACGGGCACGATGACGCCGCGCAGGTTCATCGCCCCTCGCACCCAGGGCGGCGTCTGGGGCAGCGCCGTGATCGCCGTGTGCCCGCGAATCTCCTGCACCGCGAGAATGTCGATGGCGTACTCCTCGCTGCCCACGCGGAAGGAGAGGAACTGGCGGGTGTCGGCAGCGAGCCCATCTCCGTGGGCGGCGTCGTTCATCGCTGGAGCGGCGTTCATGCGTGCACCTCGGGAAGAGCGCGTTGAGAAGAGAAGCCGGCGCCGCGTGAGTCGTCAGACCGCGCGCGCACGTCGCCGAGCCTCGCGAGGCCGGGCACGTCGAGGATGAGCGAGACCGTGCCGTCACCCATGATGGTGGCGCCCAGCACGCCGTCGGGCCGCGAGAAGTTCGGCTCGAGGCTCTTGATGACGAACTGCGCTTTGCCGAGCAGCTCGTCGACGCGCAGCGCGAACCGCACGTCGCCCGTCTCGAGAATCACCGCCAGCGGCCGGCCCACGCCTTCGGGCTCGTCCTCGACCTGCAGTGCCCGCGCGAGGCGCACCATCGGCAGCGGGTCTCCGCGCACCAGCACCACCTCGCCGTGCCCGTAGATGCTCTTCACCGGCGCGGTCGACAGCGGCAGCGTCTCGACCACCTGGTTGAGCGGCAACACGAACGTCGACTGCCCGACGCGCAGCGACATGCCGTCGATGATGGCGAGGGTGAGCGGCAGCGTGATGCGAAACCGTGTGCCCTGCCCCTTCGTGGTCGAGATGGCGATCGCGCCGTTCATGCTGTCGACGCTGCGCTTCACCACGTCCATTCCGACGCCGCGGCCCGAGAGGTCGGTCACCGCGTTCGCCGTCGAGAAGCCGGCGGCGAAGATCAGCTCGTGCACGCGCTCGGCCGAGGGCATCTCGCCCGCAGGCAGCAGCCCACGCTCGACCGCCTTGTCGAAGATGCGCTGCGTGTCGAGCCCCGCGCCGTCGTCGACGATGTCGACCACCACGTTGCCGCCCTGGTGGCGCGCCGACAGCGTGATGGTGCCGTGCGCCGGTTTGCCCGCCGCTACCCGCGCCTCCGACCGCTCGAGCCCGTGATCGGCCGCGTTGCGCACGAGGTGCATGAGCGGGTCGGCGAGGTGCTCGACCATCGACTTGTCCATCTCGGTGTCTTCGCCGACGAGCTCGAGCCTGATGTCTTTGCCGAGCGAGCCCGAGAGGTCGCGAATGAGCCGGCGGAAGCGCCCGAAGATCGAGCCGACCGGCACCATGCGAATGTTCATCACCTGGTCCTGCATCTCGCGCGTGTGCCGCTCGAGGTCGGCCACCGCCTGCACCATCGTCGACAGCTTGCCGGGCTCGAAGTCGGCGAGGCAGCGGCTGATCATCGCCTGCGCGATGACGAGCTCTCCGACGAGGTTCACCAGCTTGTCCACCTTGCCGGTCGACACCCGCAGCGTCTGCTCGGCCTTCTTGTCGCCGTGCTTCGCCTCGGCCTCGTGGGCCTTCTCGGCTTCGGGCGCGGCCTCGACCGTCTGCGGCAGGTCTGGCAGCGCGGCGGGCTCGCACTCGAGCTGCACCGTCGCCACGTCGTCGACGAACGCGAACACCTCTTTGAGCTCGGCCTCGGTGGCCTTCGTCTCGAGCCGCACCCGCCACGAGAGAAAGCAGCGCTCGGGGTCGAGGCGCTCGAGCGAAGGCAGCGCGTCGAGCTGCGCCTGCACCTCGCTCACGGAGCCCAGGCTGACGAGCTCACGCAGCACCAGCGCCGGGTCTTGCCCACGCGCGAACATCTCGGGCTGCGGCTGGAAGGTGACGTGCCACACGGCGTCTTTCGCGACGGGCGCGGGGGTGGGCGCGGGGCCGACGGGCGCGTCTTTCGAGCCCGAAGCGGCGTCGAGGCGGGCGCACAACGGGCCCAGGTCGGGCGCGGGCTCGTTCTCCTGCGCGTAGCCGATGAGCTTCGACAACATGTCGGTGGCTTCGAGCAGCAGCGTCGTCAGCGGCGGCGACGGCCTGATCTCGACGTTGCGCAGACCATCGAGCACGTTCTCCATCGCGTGCGTCAGCCGGGTGATGGCCTCGAACCCCAGCAGCCCGCTCGACCCCTTGATGCTGTGCGCGGCGCGAAACAACACGCCCATCAACTCGGCGTCGACGGTGGGAGCGTCGAGCTCGATGAGGCGCTCCTCGAGCGTGCGCACGTGTTCGCGCGACTCGTCGAAGAACGTCTGGTTGAAGCGGGAGAGATCGAAGCTCATGGGCGCGCGCTCCAGCCCGGCGAACTCACGGCAGCACCTTCTTCACGACGGCCAGCAGCTTGTCGCTGTCGAAGGGCTTGGTGAGCCAGCCCGTCGCGCCCGCTGCGCGCCCCTGCTGCTTGCGGTCGTCGCCCGTCTCGGTCGTCAACATCAGCACCGGCGTGAACTTGAACGTCGGCAGCGTGCGCAACGACTTGATGAGCGTGAGCCCATCCATCACGGGCATGTTCAGGTCGGTGATGACGAGGTCGAACTTCTGACCGCTCGCGCGGGTCAGCGCCTCCTGCCCGTTGCTGGCGCGGGTGACGTCGAAGCCGGCCTTCGAGAGCGTGAACGACACCATCTCCTGCATGGTGGTGGAGTCGTCGACGACGAGTGCAGTGCGGGCCATGGCGGTTCCGTTCCTCAGGTGATGGCGCTGGCGAGCGCGGTTCGTTGGAAGAAGTCGTCGAAAGCAGGCGAGCGCTGCCAGCTCACGTCGAGGCGCGCCTCTTTGGCCGAGAGCGAGAACGCGACGAGCACCTGCGCCGAGGCCGAGTCGACCACCTGCACCGCCGACGCGTCGACGACGAGCGGGCCCTTCGCCTTCAAGGCCTCGAGCAGCTGTGCGTGCAACGCGATCGCCTGAGACATCTCGAGCCGCTCGGCGAGAACGATGGTGGGCCCCGGTGCTGACATGGGTCGCTTCCTGTGCACGAAGGGTGCCCGCTGGTGGATCAGGGACTTCGCGGAGAACGCGCGCTCGAGCCGGGGGTCGCGCGCTCACCGGGGTCGTGGCTGACTGTCAGGGGCGTGGCGCGGGGCGC
>JAEUJR010001051.1 GCA_016793585.1 Archangium sp. | reverse complement strand
TGAGCGGCTCGCGGGTGGCGTCGGCGTCGGGGAGCTGCTGGAGCGCCGCCTCGAGCTCTTCGGTGATGGCCGCTTCGTACAGCCCGGGGACGAGCTTCACCGGGCCAGGCTACGGCAGCAGCTGTCGAGACTCGAGCTCGGTGCTTCAGGGCAGGCAGGCGGGCGTGCACAGGCCCTGCTCGCAGCGCTCCGACGCGCAGTCCTGACCCGTTCGGCATGGCTGGCCCGGGCCCTGCGGCTCGATGCAGATGGCGCCACCGTCGGTCGCGTCGAGGCACGCGCCCCAGCGGCAGGGCAACGACGCCGAGCACGCCTCGCCGAGTGACGGGAGCGCGACGCAGCTGCCCGCCAGACAGGTGCTCGAGCCGAAGCAGTCACGCGACGTCGTGCACGTCGACCCGTTCTTCTTGCGAGGCGAACACGCCCGCGCGCCGTCCGACTCCAGACAGGTGAGGTGCTCCTGGCAATCGGAGGCCGAGAGGCACGCCTCGCCGCTGCGTCGGGGCGCCGTGCAGGTGCCGCGCAGCGAACCGCTCTCGATGAGGCAGGTCGACCCCGACGGGCACTGCTGCTGGGGCGTGCACTCCCCGCCAATGGCCGTGACGACCGAAGGCACGCACGTCTGCGAGGCGCCGTCGCAGACCAGCCCGGTGCCGCACTGCGAGTCGTCGCTGCACGACAGCCCCGCGTCACGCCGGGCTTCGCACTGGCCACCGTCGAGCGCCGACAGGCAGAAGGCCCCTTCGTCACAGCGGCCCATGAGGCACGGCTGCTCGGCGGCGGGCAGCCGGCGGCATTGCCCGCCGCTGCAGAGCAACCCTAGCGCGCACAGCTGGGTCGGCGTGCACGGCGTCTGCTCCGCTCCGTACGGCGTGCACTGGCTGGGCCCCGAGACGATGGGGGGCCGGCAGTACAGGCTCGCCTGGCAGTCGGCGGCGGTGACGCACGCCTCGCCGATGGCGCCGCGCATGACGCACGTTCGAGGGCACGCGCCGCCGCGGCACACGCCATCGGCGCACTCCTGGTAGCCGTCGTAGCAGCGGCCGCCGAGCGCGACGGCGGGGCTCAAGAAGCGCGTGCACGACGAGGGCTCCGTCGCCCAGTCGGAGCAGGCCCGCGTCGTCCAGTCGGTCGCGCAGGTCTGCGCGCGCACGCCGTCGTACCGCAGGGTGCCCTTCTCGACGCGCGGCACCCACTTCGTCGGGCCGCACCACGTCGCCGTCAGCCAGGCGATGCAGTCACGGTACGCCTCAGTCGTGTCGTCGATGACGCCGCAGCTCTTGAGCAGCTCGCAGCGTCTGGCGTTGAGCGTCGTGCACGCGGTGCGAAAGGGAAGGCCGGCATCGCTCGCGCCGCCGCCAGAGCCCGACGAGCCGCCGCCGACACCATTGGCGCCAACGCCTCCGTCAGGCAGCAGCACCGTCGGTGGCCTGGCCGAGCAGCCCACCGCCAGACCGATGGCGAGCCCGACGACGAATGCACGAGAGAGAGTCACGAAAGACCGCTTCCTACAGCCCGGCGTCGGCCTTCAGCGAGCAGGCGATTCCGCACGTTCCACCAAACCCTCCATCGGGCCGGCGGCCGAACTCGCATTCATTCGACAGGCACACGCCATCATAGTCGCAGTCTTCGCCCACCGCACGGCGACGCTCGCAGGCATAGTCACCGGCGTTGTAGCGGCAGAAGAAGCCCGTCAGACATCGGCCACTGCTGCCGCCCGAATACCCACAGTCGCCCCCGTCACCCGGGTAGGGCTCGCAGCGCTGGCTGGTGTTGGAGCAGAACAGGCCGTCTTCACAGTCGGTGTAACCCGAGCAGAGCTCTCCGCGTCTGGAGCGCGCCCGGCAGGTGCCAGTCGTGATGACGGCCGAGCATCGCAGTGAGGGCAGACACGAGCCGCTGCCGACGCACGTTCCGCCGAGACCTGCGCGGCGCTGGCACGTTCCAGGTGGCGGCTCGTCACCAGCGTCGGGAGCGTCTTGCCGGCAGAAGTACTCGTCGGCGCAGTACGGGTAGCCCGACGAGATGCCACACGGCTGGCCAGCGTCGGCGCGGCGCTGCACGCACGTGCTCGAGATGCACGCGCCGTTCTCACCGCACTCGTCGAAGTCGACACACGCCTCGCCGGGGCGCTTGATGACCTGGCAGGTCTCGGAGCCGCCGTCGCCGACGTAGCAGCCCAGCGTTGGCGCGCAGCGGCGGAAGAAGTCGCAGCTCTCACCGAGCTGGCCGAAGGGGCGGCAGCGGTACGGGCAGGTGCCCGAGTAGACGTCGCAGAACGAGCTCTCGTTGCAGTCGTTCGTCGTGACGCAGCCGCCGTCGGCAGGCACCCGGCCCGTGAAGACGCTCGCGCAGGAGGGCGGCTCGACGGCGCAGCTGCCCGAGGCGAAGTCGTTCAAGCAGGTGACGGCCTTCGTGCTGTCGAAGCCGAGGCGGCCAGCGTCGACGCCGGTGGTGAAGGCGAGCTGGTCGCAGCCGTCGGCGGTGCGCGCCACGCAGTCGGTGAGGGACGACTCCGAGAGGCTCAGGCAGCGCACCTGCCGCAGACAGCTCGCGAGGGCGCGGGTGCGGCACCAGGTGACGGCGGAGGCCGTGGTGAAGCCCGCGTCGGGCGCCCCGGCGTCGAAGCGCATGCGGCCGGCGTCGACCTCGGGCTCGACTTCTCCGGCGTCGACTTCGGGCACGATGACGGCCGCGTCGGGCGTCGGCATCGGCGTGGGGCACGCGGCGAACACGAGGGCGCTGAAGGCGAGGAGGCGGCGCACGAGAACGAATACCCTACACCGAGGCGAGGTGACGCGCCTTCGCTTTGACCCGTTCCGCGCGGCGTATGGCGACGAGGCGGGCGGTGATGGAGATGGCGATCTCGACTGGCGTCAGCGCGCCGATGTCGACGCCCATGGGGCACTCGAGCAGGGCGATGCGCTCCTTCGAGAAGCCGGCGGCGAGCAGGCGCTGACGAAACCGCTCGGCTTTGCGGCGGCTGCCGATGACGCCGAGGTACGCAGCGGGTTTGTCGAGCAACGCCTCGACGCAGCGCTGGTCGAGCGGGTGGTCGTGGGTCGCGATGCAGAAGAACGTGTCGACCCCGCCGGGGTGCGTTCGCGCGACGTCATCGGGTGGCTGCACCACCACCGTCGCGCCGGGGAACCGCTCCGGCGTGGCCCACTCCGCGCGCTCGTCGACGACGGTGACCTGAAAGCCCGCTGAGACGCAGAGCGCCGAGAGCTCCTTGGCGACGTGGCCCGCTCCGAACAGCACCAGCGCCGGCGCGCGGGCGTGCTTCTCGAGGAAGACCGTCATCTTCCCGCCGCAGCACATACCCAGTTCGTGCGTGAGGTGCGTCTCGAGCGTCGTCGTGGTGGCGGCGACGTCGTTCAGCAACACCAGCGCCGCGTCGATGATCTGCTTCTCGATGGCGCCACCACCGACGGTGCCGACGAGCGAGCCATCGGCCTTCACGACGAGCTTGCTGCCCGGCTTCTGCGGGGTCGAGCCGTGCGACGCGATGACGGTGCAGA
The DNA here is from genome assembly GCA_016793585.1 of Archangium sp. The sequence goes on along the minus strand of JAEUJR010001051.1, from coordinate 6,588 downwards.
GGACGAAGGGCGACCCTTCGTCGAGCAGTCGTTGAAGTGAGGCGTAGAAGTCGTTCACGGGCGTGCGACAGCGTAGTCCACCAACAGGAGCCGTGCGTGACGCTCCGCGCCCCACATCGGGGAGGCGGGCTCATGGCGAAGCGCTATCTCGAGTTCTCGGAAGGGTCGTCGAACAAGTGTCGGTCGACGGCAACCAGGGGCTCACCCGCTCGGTGAGCTCATCGTGTTGCAGCAGCAGAACTCGCCGGCGGCGAAGGCCCAGCTCAAGAAGCACCAGGAGACGTTCCTCGGGCCGCTCGCGAACTTCGGCGACGACAAGTACGGCAAGGGCGTGAAGCTCGAGTGGCAGTTCGGCTTCATCAAGCACGCCGAGATTCGGTGGGACTCGTTGCTACGTGTCCGTCGGCGAGTGACGGTCACTCCTCACGCTTGACCGACGCACACAGCTGACTCGGCTCGGTGTCGATGGGCTTCGGCGGGGTGGCGCGCTCCACGGCGGCGGGGAGCGCGTCTTCCACCACGCGCAGGTCGCCGCACAGGGCGATGCGCTGCTTCATGAGCGAAGGCGTCGGCTTGCGTTTGTACGACTGGGCGATGGGCTCGAGCTGCTTCACGAGCGCCGTGCGCTGCACGAGCAGCAGGTCGAGCTTCGCGGCCGCGCGCCGCTTCATCGCCTCACGTTGCGTGGTGGCGACCTCGTCGCTCGCGTCGGGGCTCTCCTGGTTCGCGTCAGCGTTGAGCAGCGGCAGGTCGACGGTGAGCTCGAGCGACGGCCGCGGGAACTCGGCGAGCGCTTGTTCGAGGCAGCGCTCCACCTTGTCGGCGAGCGGGTCTGACGCAGTGACGACGTCGGTCGCGCTCGACGGCCCGAGCGTGAGCACGAGCTGCGGCGGCGCGTTCACGCCGAGGGGCTCGAAGCAGCTGCACGCCGAGGCGACGGCGGCACGAAGCGCGTTCACCTCGGGCAGCAGCTGCGCGGCCGTCGACGGTGCGCCGGGTGGAACGCCGACCACCATCGTCGCGGCGATTGGCGTCGTGCTGCTCAGCCCCAACGCGCGCACGCGCTGTTCGAGGCAGGCCGCGCCTTCGGGGGCCACGCTTCGTGGAGTCACCGTGACCGTCACAGCATGGCCCACCATCACCTCGACCTCGGCGCTGGCGTCGTCCTTCTCGCGGCTGGTGGGAGAGACGAGGCACTCGGCGAAGCGCGGCCGCTCGAGCGTGAGCAGGGCGGCGAGCGTCTCTGCGGTGAGCGGTCTCGGCCCCGCCGGCTTCGAGCACACGCTGACGTCGAACGGCATCGCGCGGGCGCGCACGGCGTTGGCTCTGGCGGTGACGGGCTGCGGCTTCTCGACGACCGGGTCAGGCGTGGGCTTCGCCGTCGTGCAGCCGGCCGCGAGGAGGAGCAGGAGAGAGCACCGCATGCGGTGGGTGTACCGCTTCTTCGACGTGAGGGAACTTCCTGAGCGGTCATGCCATCGTCGCGTCATGGCGGAGCGTCGGTTCTCGCAGGGCGGCGTCGAGGTCGTGCTGTTCGACGACGGCCGCCTCGAGCTCCAAAGGCCAGGCGTGCCGCCGACGCAGACGACAGCGGCGCTCGTGCTCGGGTGGCCTGAAGCCGTCGTCGGCCAGCCGCTCGGCGCGGTGCTTCGCAGCGCGCTCCTCGCACGGCTCGGCACGGTGGAGCGATGTGCCGCGTGCGGCGGGCCCGTGGTTCGTCGCGAGGTGGTGCGCTCGGTGCACCCGGCCAGCGGTGATGGGTACGGCGTGGTGCAGACGCGGTGCCTCGGGTGTTCGGCGGTCGACGAGTGGCCGTTCTCCGACAACTGACGCCGCCCTTCCCACAACGGCTCACATCGGCCGAAGCGAGGCGTGGAACCCAATCGCGCGCGTGGTGTCGAGGAGCGCACCATGTCAACGACTGCGCTGGCCATCTCGGTGCGTTGGGGCGATCGACTGATCAGCTCCCACCTGCTGCGTCACGAAGACAAGAAGGCCTTCTCGCTGGGGCAATTGCCGGGTGACGACGTCTCGGTGCCGCGCGCGGGCAATGCGTCGTTCAGCTTCGGAGAAGAGGGCGCGATCGTTCGCTTCACCGATGGCGTACGCGGCCAGGTGATTCGCAACGGCGACACCGAGCTGGCGATGTCTGACGTGATTCACCGCGGGCTCGCGCACGAAGAGAACGACGGGTGGACGTTGCCGCTCGGCCGGCGCGATGGCGTGGTGCTCGAGTTCGGGAACGTGGCGGTCGAAGCGTGGCCGGCGAAGACGCCGAGCCGCGTCGGGCTGTGGAGCAGCGCGTGGGACTACCGGTGGCTCAACGTGCTGCTCGCCACGGCGATGTTCGCGCTGCTGCTGGTGCTGCGCTTCGAGCTGTTCGCGATGGAGGGCGGCGGGCTCGAAGACGACGGTCTCTCGGCGAGCGCGGTGACGTTTCAGCGGGTGCTGGTGACGGCGGCGAAGCCCGAGAAGCACGTACGCACCAACGAGCAGGCGCCAGAGAAGAAGGAGCTGAAGAAGCAGGCGGCTGCGGAGGGCAGCCCGAAGCCGAAGCCCACGCCGGTGACGCGCGGTGAAGGTGGCGCGCGTGCCGTCGGCCCCGACATCAAGAAGCTCTTCGCGGGCCTGGGCGGGCAGGGCGTGCTCGGTCACGGCGGGCTGTCGAACGAGCTGACGAACGCGATGGGCAACATGGTCGGCGCGTCGAACGGGCTCGGCGGCATCAACCTGCGCGGCAACGGCGGTGGTGGTGAGCTCGGTGGGCCGCTGCGCATCGGCGGCATCGGGCTCAAAGTCGGTCCGCCCGGCGGCAGCCCCGACGTGTCGCTGAAGAAGAAGGAGGGCGATGGCCCGCAGTTCGAAGACACGCCGCCGGTCGTGACCTGCGCGTCGGTCGGCTGCCTCGACAAAGAGCTCATTCGCCGCATCGTCCGTGAGCACCTCGGCCAGGTGAAGTACTGCTACGAGAGCCTCTTGTCGGCGAACCCCAGCCTGCAGGGCCGTGTCGTCGTGAAGTGGCACGTGACGGGCAGCGGCATCGTCGATGCGTCCGAGGTCACGTCGTCGACGGCGCAGACGCCCGCGCTCGGGGAGTGCATCGCGGGTCGCATTCGCACGTGGAAGTTCCCGGCTGCGAAGCAGGCCGAAGCCGGGTTCGTCATCTCGTACCCCTTCGTCTTCAAGCTCTCGGGGCAGTGAGCGTCATGGGTCGTGGAAGTAGTCACCCATGGCGTTGTCCGCGTACGTGTTGCCGGTGACGCCGCCGCGCTGGGCCGAGTTGAAATAGATGCCCCAGCTCGCGCTGTGCCGAATGGTGCTGTTCGTCACCGAGACCTGCACGCCGTGGCTGTCGCTGGCGGAGTTGACCATGGCCTTCCACCCGAAGCGCTGCGCGCCTCCGCCGTACTCGATGACGCAGTGGTCGAGCAGGTTGGCGGCGTTGAGCGTGGTGTCGAACTCGATGCCGTCCCACGAGCCGTTGGTCTTCTCGGTGCCGGTGATGGTGATGGGCTTCGCGGTCGTGCCCACCGCGTGGAAGCCGACGGCGTCGCCGCCCACGTCGATGCGGGTCTGCGGGCGCATCTCGAGCGTCACGCCGGGCTCCAACGTCCACACGGCTTGCGGCTGAAGGTTGACGCCCGTGAAGACGTACGGAACGCCGAGGTCGTGCCAGGCGACGTTGCCGCTCACGTACCTGCCGTCGACGAAGACGCGGTCGACGTCGTTCCCCGAGTAGACGGAGTCGGCGCTCAGTTGGTGCGTCGCGTTCGTGTCGACGAGCGCTGCGCCGAGCGCGTTCTGCGTGAAGGTGCAGCTCGCGAACGTGGGGAACCTCGCGCTGCCATACGCGCGAAGGCCATACCCCTGGCTCTGCCGTACCGACAGGTGGTCGAGCTTCAACGACACCCCGTGGCTGTCGGCTTTGGTGAGCAGCGCCGCGGCCTTCGTATCGGAGGACGTGTTGCCCGCGTACTCGATGAGCGCGTAGCGCAGCTCGTTGATGGCGTTGTTGCTGCCGTCGAAGACGATGCCCTCCCACGCGCCGCGCGTCTGCGTCTCGCCGGTGAACACGACCGGGTTCGCGGCGGTGCCTTGGGTGACGAGCGCGCCGGTGTCACTCGAGATGGTGATGGCCACCTCGGGGGCGAGCACCAGCTTCACGCCGGCCTTGAGCGTCAACGTGGCCGTCGCCGCGTGGAGGTCGCTCTTGACGTGATACGGCACGCCGACGTTTTCCCAGGTGGCCGAGGTGGTGAGGTCGGAGCCTCGAACCAGAATCTCGTCTTTCCCGTTGCCCGTGTACGTCGACGCGGCGTCGAGGCGGCCGGCGGTCTTCACGTCGAGGCTCACCGGCACGAGCGCATTCCCGGTGATGACGTTCGCGGCGAACGTGGGCAGCTCGGCGCTGCTGGTGAGCCAGAGGCCGTGACCTGCGCTCTCACGAATCGTGGAGTGGCTGAGGCTGAGGCGCGCGCCGCGGCTGTCTGCGGTGAGCTTGATGTTCGCGGCGTCGGCGTCGGCGCTCGTGTTGCCGCCGTACTCGACCGTCACGTAGTCGAGGCGGCTCGCCATGGTGGTCACGTTGAAGAGCAGGCCCTTCCAGTGGCCGCGCACGGGCAGCGAGCCGGTGAAGACGATGGGGTCTTGCTCGGTGCCGACGGCCTCGAGCACCTGCGCGGCGTCGATGCGCAGCATCGTGTCGGGCGAGAAGACGAGCTTCACGCCGGGCTCCATGACGATGGTCACGCCTGCGGCGATGACGGGCGTCTTGAGCACCAGCCAGCAGCCCTTCGCCACCGTGTAGTTGGTGTCGATCTTCTCGGGGAACGCCCTGACGCAGACGTCGGTGCCGGCGTCGGTGCCGCCGTCAGCGGGTGGAGGGTTGATGGGACCGCAGCCGAGCGCGACGAAGGTGAGCGCGGCCGCAAAGAGGGCATGCGAACGGAACATGATCGGCTCCCGTGAAGTGGAGACGGCCGAGCCAGTGCATCGCCCTCGCCAGCGTCGACTTGCGCGAGAACTCGAAGGTCGGTGGGCGAGCGGCACGCACCTGTTGCGGAGGTACTCACGAGTCGTGCGCGAGTTGCTTGATCACGGTCGCGCGTTCACCGCGCGGGCGTGGCTCAGAACGTCGGGCCGACGGTGAACCGAATCATCGGCTGAGGGCCCCACTTGCCGGTGCCCGGCCGCTGAAAGCCCGGCAGCAGAATCACGTCCATGTTGGGCACGACGCCGAGCACTCGCACGCCCGTGTCCGTCGTCGGCTGGTACCAGGCCTGCACGCCCGCGCCGATGGTGATGAGCAGCGTGTCTTTCGGCCTGAACGCGTAGCCGAACATCGCGCCCGGCCCGACGAGCGCCGTGCCCGAGGCCGAGAAGTAGAACACCGAGCCCTGCACCGCGAGGAACGCGCCCGAGAGCGCCTTGTCGCTCACGTAGAAGCGCATGCCCGCGTCAAAGCCGACCTGCAGCAACAGGCTGCCGCCGATGGTCGCGAACAACGTCATCGACGAGGTGATGGCCTTCTCGAACTCGAACGACAGGTGCGTCGCGAAGATGCTCAAGGGCGCGAAGTGCAGGGCACCCGTACGCTCGGGGTCGGAAGGTGGCTTCGGCTTCTCGGTCGCTTCGACCACTCGCGCCTCGAGCGGCACGTCACTCGGAAACACGGGCGGCGACGTCGGCGTCACCAGGCCCGCGTCGGGCGCGCTGGGCGTCACCACCACTGCAGGCGCGGGCACGGGCGTGCTCTGCCCCTCGACGTTCACGAGCGGGGGTGGCGTCGCCTGAGCGAGCGACAGGCTGAGCAGGAGGGCCAACACGGCCGCGGAGTGTGTCGTGTTACCGTGCCCCCGTCACGCCGCGTGGGGGACTCGATGGCACACGAAGAACAACTGGTCTTCGGCCCGACCATCGAAGGCCTCTTCGTGCGCGGGCTCAAAGACAAGCTGTCTCCCGCGCTCGTCAATCAGCTGAAGGACCTCGGGCTCGACCTCACGAAGCCGATTCTTCCGGCCTACCCGCGCACGGTGGTGAACGCGGCCGTGCTGCTCACCGCGAAGACCCTGTACCCGAACGATTCACTCGCCGACGCCTTCTACAAAGTGGGTCAACACGTCGCGATTGGTGCGTTCTCGACGGTGCTCGGCTCGGCGACGTTGCGCCTGGTGAAGCTCGTCGGGCCCAAACGCGCCCTGCAGCGCATTGCGAGAACGTTCCGCACGACGAACAACTACATGACGGTCGCGCTGCGTGAGCTCGCGCCGACCGACTGGGAGCTCGAGCTCTTTCCGAGCAACGACCAGCCCTCGTACATGCAGGCCGTCATCGAAGACGTGATGAAGATCGCCGGCGCGAAGGAGCTGAAGGTCGAGACGGTGAACCACGACAAGGCGGCCGAGCGCTGCACGTACCGCGTCAGGTGGAGCTGACCGCCTTGCTCTCTCGCTGCGGGTGCACCCCGAGCTCGTTCATGAGCCGGTGCAGGTAGGTGCGCTGCAGGCCCAGCTCCCGCGCGGCCTGGCTCACGTTGCCGTTGGTGCGCGCCAGCGTCTCGGCGACGAGCTCGGTCTTGAACTGCAGCAC
>JAEUJR010001028.1 GCA_016793585.1 Archangium sp. | reverse complement strand
CGCGTCTCCGTCACCAACGTCGGGGCCGATCAGCAGGTGCGCGTCGAGGCCGTGTTGCAGGGCATCTCGGAGCCGGCGTCGAAGACCATCACCCTTCGCAAGAACAAGGAGGCGATGGTCGAGCTCACCCCGCAGCTGCTGCGCACGGTGACGCCGAGCTCGGTGCGGGCGACACGGCCAACGAACCTGGTGCTCAAGGTCACGTCGCTCAAAGGCAAGAAGCCGACGCTCGTGTTCGAAGACACGATTCGCATCGACGTCGAGCCGCGCGACTTCCTGCCGATGAGCCGCCGCGTCGACGCCGAGACGGTGGCCGACTTGAACGACTTCATGGCGGCGTGGGTGACGCCGAACTCGAAGGCCATCGACGCGTTCCTCGCGAAGGCGAAGCTGCGCTCGCCGAACCGGGGCTTCTCGGGCAGCCGCGCGACGTTGCCCCAGGCGAAGGCGCTCTTCGACGAGCTGAAGGCACGCGGCGTCTCGTACGTGGCGGACCCCAACGTGAACTCCGGCATCGGGTTTGGCCAGCGCACGCGGTTGCCGGCCGAGGTGCTGGCGTCGACGAACGCGCAGTGTCTCGAAGGGTCGCTGCTGTTCGCGTCGTTGCTCGAGGCGATCGATCTCGACCCCGTGATCGTGTTGGTGCCGGGGCACGCCTTCGTGGGGTGGCGCTCGAACGCGGCCGACGGCAGCAAGGCGCCCGATCTCTACTTCCTCGAGACGACCATGATCGGCACCCAGGCGTTCGACGCGGCGCAGGCGTCGGGTCAGCGCGAGTACGAGCGGGAGCGCAAGCGCAACAAGGCCAGTCTCGTGCGCATCGCGCCGTTGCGGGCCGAGGGCGTGACGCCGCAGCCGTTCGAGTGAGGGGCCGTGAGCGCCGAGTCGAACGAGCAGCTGCTGCGGGCCTGGTACGAGGCGCGTGAGGCGCTCGATCGGTTCGCCGAGGGGCCGCTCGACGAACTCGGAAGACAGCGGCGAGACGAGTTGCGCGCGAAGGAAGAGGCGCTGGCGGTCCGCGTGCGCGCGGCGGGACTGATTCCAGAGAGAACGGAGCAGCGGTCGGGCGTGTGGGCGCCGCTGCCCATGCATGACGCGCCGCCTGCGCCGGCGGCTGAGGAGATCGAGTTCTCCGATTGGAAGAACACGAACTCCGCGCACGACACGATCGTGAGGCGCATGACGGCGCTGTACGAGTACTCGTACCGAAGGCGCGGGGCCGAGCGGCTGCTCAAAGAGCTCGACGCGAATCGGCTCAGTGCTCGCAGCGCAGCGTTGGTCGCAGCGGCGATGGACGACTTCGAGATGGAATTCGATGCCGCCTCGTTGAGGGCGCGGCACCAGCTGAAGCAGCCCGCGCCGTGGCAGCCCCGGCCTCCGCCGGTGAGCGTTCCGGCTCCCTTCGTTCCCGACGAGCGCGATGGCCTGACCGCGGCGCAACGCCGGTTGGTGGAGGTGCTCGCCGGTCTGTTTCCCGAGCACCTGGCCCGGGAGGATCTGCTCGAGCGTGTGGGGCGCACCGAGGAGCACGAACGCGCGCTCGCCGAGCTGCTGCTCCCTCGGCCGTACCCACTGGTGGTCGCGGAAGGTGTCTCGCGCTACCGGCTGAGCGCGCTCGCGATGGAGCTGATCGATCGGCTCCCCGATGGTGGCGCGCAGGTGCACGGAGGCTTCTTTCCGAACCTGCTCGTGAATGGCTGCGCCCAGCCGCTCACGTTCCCGACGCATCACCTCGCCGAGATCGTCGAAGCCGCGAAGCTGATCGCGAATCACCCCGGCATGTATGCGCATACGGTGATGCAACGCCTGCCGGGTCCTGATTTCAGCGAGGGGTACCTCTGCGCGCAGCCGAGCACGCTGTACGAGAGCGGTCAGGGCGTTCTCGCGCTCGGCACGCAAATCACCTTCGAGAATCTGCGCGTGGTTCGGCTCGAGCGATTTCCTCCGGAGGTCTCGGCCGCACGAGTCGTCGAGGCGATTCAAGCGTCCGGTCTCACCGGTGTCGTCAGCGTCGTCGAGAGCGCGCCGGGCATCGTTCGGTACGAGGTGGAGCACCCGGTGTTCGCGCGCGCCGTGCTGCGGTTTCTCGACCAGCAGTCGCTGCTCGTTCGTTCGTACCAGGCCTCGTTGACGACGCGCGGGCCGGACTCGGATGCTCCCGAGACCTCGTGGCTCGGGCACCTGCTGATGTCGTTCTTCAATCGCACGAAGATGGTGATCGCCTATCGGCTCGTCGCCGAAGAGAAGGTGCTCCGCGCTCAGCTCGAGCAGCGCTCGGCGTTCTCTGTGACGCCCGAGCTGCAGCGGGTGATCGATCGCGTGCTCGATGTCTCGCTCGATCACACCGAGGCCGTGTGGGGGCTGACGCGGCTCGGAACCGCGGAGTTCCGCGCGCACGCCGCGTTCAAGCACGTCGAGACCAACGGCCATCAGCCACTCTCCGAGGGCAATGCCCGGCGTGCGCTCAAGACGAAGAAGACCCAGATCTCGTCGAATCGAATCGAGGAGGAGCGGGAGTCGTTGAGCGCGCGAATCAGGGAACTCGAAGCGCGAATTCGTTCTCCTGATCTTCTCTACGCAGAGGTCTGTTCTCAGCTCGATCGCATCGTCGAGAAGTACGGCACCACCCGGCGGAGAACGTTGTTGGCGTCACGCGCGAGTCTGACGGCGGTGCTGCATGTCCAGTGACGACGCCCAGCGGTTGCTCGACGAATGGCGGCAGGTGATGGAGCGGCTCGAGGCGTTGCGTGCCGAACCGGTCGACGAGATCACGAAGCAGTTCCGTGCGGAGCTGGAAGCGCGCGAGTCGTCGCTGGCAGAGCAAGTTCGTGCGGCTGGGCTGCTGCCCGAAGCCGTTCAGCCTCGTGTCGGGTCGTGGTCGCCGTTGCCGCTCTTCGAAGACGAACGCCCCGACGGTGGAGACGACGACGAGACAGACGAGCATGAGCCGGCCGAGGCTCCGGTCGAGCCGAACGCCGCAGGGTCGTACGAGAAGTTCGCGAGCGTGGTCGACGCGGTCTTCGATCGCTCGAACGGGCGCAGAACGCGCAAGCGCCTTCGCCGTTGGCTGAAGCAGCCGGCGCGGCTGAAAGAGGTCGATGCGAAGGGCGCCCGGCTGCTCGCGTGTGCGCTGGAGGAGATGGTCGCGCTCAGGGAGGCCGAGGCTGTTCGAACCGAGTTCCGGCTGGCTCCGCCGCCGCTGCCCCCGTTCATGCCCCCACTGCTTCTTTCAGAGCCATGGGTGCCTTCGATGGTCGACGGGTTCACTCGGGTGCAGCGAGCGGTCGTGAGCGCGCTGCGCGAGACACCAACCGAGGCTCGTCGGCTGAAGGTGGTGCTCGACGAGTTGGGCGAACGGTTCGCACGAGCCGAGCTCACGCGTGCCGCCAATGAACTGTTGGTCCCCCGGCCGATTCCGCTCGTCGAGTCAGTGCAGGGGCGCTCGGGCGAGGAGCGACTGCTCAAACTCACGCGCGCCGCCCGGTGGATGCCGTTCTTCCCGAACCTGCTCGTCAACGGGTGCTGTCAGCCGCTGCGCTTCCCGGTCTACCGGCTCGAGCGCGTCGTCGACGCCGCGCGGCTGATGCTCCGCTCAAACTCGATGAGCGGGAGCGCCTTTGGATTGGTGCTCGGCAATTCGGAACTCGGTGGGTGGAAGGGCGATGCGTCGCCGTCGCTGTTCGTGTTCGGAACGGGAACGGTGTCGTTCGACGCGGAGGTGAAGGTGAACTCCGCGGGCACGGCGCTGACGGTCACGTTGCTGCCATCACCGCTCCATGCGCCGCGCGAGCACCTTCAGTCGATCTGCGAGACTGCAGAGGGCGTGAAGTCGCACCACGACGATGGTGAACGGCTGGTCGTCACCTTCGAGCACCAGGCGTTCCTCACGGCATTCGTTCGGCGACTCTCGCAGGCAGGCGCCCTGCGCCGAGTGGTGGAGGTCGCGCACCTCGTCGAGGTCGATGGCAGGGAGACGCCCGTGTGGGTGGGCGGGTTGTTGAACGCGTGGCTCGAGTCGTGTCGCGCGGCGCTTCGCGAACGTGGTGCTCCGCAACAGCACCACGCTGAGGAGCGCCTGCACGTTCTCGAGGGCCTGCTTCGCGCGGCCGATCACGAGGCGGTGGTCTTTCGCATCGTCGATTCGTCGCTCTCGAACGCTGAGGCCGAGTGGGCGTTGCAGAACGTGGGCTCCGAGGCCTTTCGCGGCCGGGCTGCGTTCTCGAGCATCGACACGGGCTCGCTCGCGCCGTTCACCGGGGCGCAGGCCAGAGTGCTCGTGAAGACGAAGGCGCTCGCGGCGCGCAAGCCGAAGCTGCTCGAGGAATGGCACGAACTGCGTCGTGAACTCGGAGGAGCGCCGACTTTGTATTCGCCCGATCCGCTGCCGACCGAACTCGAGCAGATGCTCAGCGACGTGACCCGCACGTGAACTCAGCCCAGCTGGACGGAGTTCGTCCCATCGATGCGCTGGTTGGTCTTGCGACCTTCGTCGCTGATGCCCTTCAGGTCTCGAGGGTGATTGGTTTCAAGCAGGTGGGCTCGTCTGAAGATCGCAGCTGAGCAGCACAGGTCTGCTTCGAAACAGCGCTGCCGGCACTGCACAGTTCACTGCCGTTCGCGTCGATCGCCCGTGATGTTGGGAGCTGCGTCGAGCCTCGAACCTCACGACTGGCTGACGAGCGCGCCCCGACAGGCTACGTCTGCCACGTGCAGGACGACCCCGACTCGCTGCGTGAACGGCTCGCGGCCCTCGAGGCCCG
>JAEUJR010001013.1 GCA_016793585.1 Archangium sp. | reverse complement strand
TGCGAAGGAATCTGCTTTTGCTGGTACAGCATGCGCAGGTCGTCGACGGCGATGCCCAGCTTGCCGTCAGGGCCCTTGGTGCCGAACGCGGTGAGCGCGAGCCCGAACTCCACCTTCGAGATGCCCGCGCCATCGACGGCGGCTTTGTCGCCGAGGTGACGGTCGCGCTCGGTGTTGGCGACGATGGCGTTGGCGAACGAGGCCTCGGTCATGCGGCCGTTCTCGGCGTGCGACACGAGCGCCTGAAACTTCGCTTCGTCGAACCGGCCGCCCGTGAGAATCGCGGAGTCAGCCGCGTGCTTGAGCCGGCCCGAGCGCAGCTCGAGCACGTTGAACTCGCGGTTGGTGAGGTTGTGCACCGTCGTCGGGTTCGCGATGGTGGCCGCCGCGAGCGCCGCGGCGCGCAGGTCGGGCGTGATGCCGAGCTCGGTCTTGAGCGCCGAGTTCAGGTCCGAGAACTTCACGGTGCCGTCGGGAGCCATCTTGAGCTTGCCGCTCCCAACAAGCGCGTTCAGCACGGGGCAGACGATGTCCATCTTCTTCGGGTCGGTGGGCGTACCGAGCGGCGCGGGAGTCGCCACCGTGGGCGTTGGCTCCGAGGTGAGCCGGCGCGTCGTCGCCTCTTTCGGGGCCCAGCCAGCCGCAGCAGGCGTGGCCAGCTCGGCCGCAGGTTTCGCGGGAGCCGTCGCGGGTGTCGCGGTGAGGACCGGCTTCGTCGTCGTCGATGGAATTCGGGTGGTCATGTTCAGGCCAATCGGAGCGAGGCGATGGAGGTGAGCAGCGCGTTCGCCTGCGCCTGGTCGAGCGAGGCCGCCGAGGCGGTGACGGTGAGCGTGCACAGGCGGTCGCCGTGCAGCCGCAGCGCGAAGTACTGGCGGTAGGTACCGGTCGAGGTGTTGAGGGTGAAGCCGAGCAGCATGCCGGTGCCGCCGTCGTCGAACGCGAACTCGGCCTTCGACATGTCTTTGAGGCCGTTGCCGAGTGATTGCGTCAGCTCGAGCACGGTCTCGGTGGTGAGCTCGTCGAGGCTGGCGCCGAGGCGGGCCTTCTTCGTCTGCGCGATGAACGAAGCCGAGCCAGACGCCGTCGACGGCCCGCGCCACGAAGACATCACCTCGTCGACCCGGTAGCCGGGCGGGGGAGAGAACTGAAAGCCGTTGAGCTGGTTCATGCCGCGCACTGTACGCAGCAGGGCTCCGCTCCTCATTCCCGCGCACGGGAACGTGAGTCGCGAATTCAGGAACGCAGGCTTGGGCAGGCCGTGAGGCCCGAGTCACGGCAGCGTGATGACGACGCCGTCATTGAGGGTGAACGAGACGAGGAACGAGCCGTGTCGCCGCAGCGTCGACACGTTCGCGTCGAGGTGGGCGTGGGCGACTTCGCGCACGGTCTCGCCCTCGAGCTCCGAGAAGATGACCTCGGTGACAGGGCCCTCGCGCGTGCACACCGGCAGCACCTTGCCGTCGGGGTCGAAGCAGCCGACGCGCACCTGCGTCACCGACCAGGTCACCTGCAGGGGCGCACGGCCATCACGCTGGAGCGTGGTGCCGCTCTCGAGCGCGCGAGCTGCCGAGGCCGTCGTGAGGCGCGTGATGAGGCCCGTCGTGAGCTCGAAGCTGAAGTCCGCTCGGGTCACTCCATCGAACTCGTGAAAGAGGAAGGCGTTCGGCGAGCCCGGGTCGCGCCCGTCGGGGAAAAGTGAGGTCGCGCTGCTGGTGTGCCTGGCGCAACTCCACTGCGTCGCGCGAAACACGCAGAGGCTCGCCGGCTGGGTCTCGTCCTCGAAAGGCGTCGCAACGATGAGCACGTCGCGCTCGAAGGCGTGCACGCGGCTGCCGTGCTCGAGCGGCATCGGCGGGGCAGGAACGGGGAGCGCACCTGCGGCCGTCAGCTGAACGAGCGCTCGCTGTGACGTCAGCGCCCAGCCCTGTCCGTCGACGGCATCGGCGTCCCACAGCGGCGTCGCGGGAATGGGGAGCGCGCCACGGCCCGACGCGCTCAACCAGTGAAGCTGGCCGTCAGCCACCCACGCAGTGTGTTCGAGGGTGCTGCTCCAGAGGGCGGCGGGCTGCGCCTTCGAGGGCTTGAAGACGATCTCGAATGGGGCCGCAGCAGACTGGCGCGGAGCGGGCGGCGGCACGTCGGGCAGCCAGGCGCCGCCGCAGGCTGAGAGGACGACGACGAGGAGCAGAGGCAGGGTTCGCATGCCCCAGCCGCAGAGCAGCTTCGGGGCCAACCCGTGATTCAGGTACTTGCGAAGTCCCTCAGCACCGACGTGTGCAGGTCGCTGCACATCGGTGTGCAGGCCGGCTCACGGCAGCTTCGGCAAGCCAGGCTTCGTCACGTCGACGGTCGGCACGCAGAAGCCCAGGTCGGTGTCGCACTTCGGCGCGAAGTCGGGGTTGATGCCCGAGCCCGTGTTGCGGCCCGCGTCGAGGTCGGTGTTCGGGTCGCAGTCGACGTCGGCTTCACACGCAATCGACGGGTAGAAGGCCACGACGTCGTACGCCGCCACGCACGCGCCTTCGGTCTGCGCCAGCTTCGCCGTGAACGCCGTGCCTGGCACCTCGAACGTGGTGATGACCTTCACGTCCGAGAACGAGAACGTCGCGGGCAGCGCGGGCAGGGTGGCCATGCCTCCGTCGACGAGCGCGAGCGTGCGGGCCTCGAAGTTCTGCGACGCCACCAGCGGCTCCGACGCCGCGCAGATGCCGTTGCTCGGTGCGCGCGCGAACCCACCCAGCGCGTTCAGCTTCTTCCCTTCGGGGTCTTCGGGGTCGCTGCGCGTCACCGGGTCGTCGACGAAGAGGCACGGGTTGCCACCATCGGGCCCGCAGCTGCCGCAGTTCTTCTTCGCCTGGCAGTCGTTCTTCGCGTCGATGTCGGCCTTGAAGACGTTGCCCTGCGCGAGGTCGACGAGGCGGCCCGGGCGGAGCACCAGCTTCGCGGCTCCACCACCGGGCGGAATGTAGTCCTGCACGCCGACGAGCATCGACGCGAGCTTCTGCCCTTCGGTGCACGCGGCCGACGCCGACGTCTGCTTCAGCATCGCGAGGTACGGCGGGTTGCCGTTGAAGTCCTGCGTCGAGACCGTCTGGCACTGCGGTGGCGGCTGCGCAGCAAAGCAGCCCGACATGGCGAGCCCGGCGAGGAAGGAAGACGTCAGCGCGAACGAGATGGTGCGGAACATGGGTGGCTCCTCTCGTTAGAACGACAGCTTCACGCCGAGCCGCACCGAGAACGGCTGCTGGTAGGCGGTGGGTTGTTTGAAGTTGCCGTTGAGGTCGGTCGAGGCCACCGGCACCGTCGCTCCGTTGACCTTCTTCTGCAGAATCGTCTGGCACGTCGGGTTGTTGCCCGACAGACACGCGGCCTCGGCCGGGTCTTTCCCCTCGGGCACCGACGCCGGAAGAATCTCGACCGTCGACAGGCGCTGCGAGACCTCGGTGGCCTCCTGCAGGTTGAGCAGGTTGAAGAGGTCGAGCGTCACCTGCACCGTCTGCTCCTTCGTCACCTTCCACTGCAGGCCGCCGCGCACGTTCACGTTGTGCGTCCATGGGGTGCGGCCCGCCGAGCCACGCGGCAGCACGAACGTCTCGTCGTTGCCGTAGAGCGGGTGGCGCGCGAGGTAGTTGATGGGCGTGCCCGAGAAGCCCTCGTACGAGAGGCCCGCGAGAATCGAGACGGTGGGAGAGACCTCGAAGTCCTTCGCGACGTACGCCTTCACCTGGTGCGTGCGGTCCGACGGGAGGAAGCCGGTGCGGTTGACGAGCAGTGACTTCAGGTCGAAGTCGCTCGAGATGCCGGGGTCGAGCTGGCCCGTCTCGGGGCGGAAGAGGCCCGAGTAGTTCCCGTACAGGCTCGACAACGTGTAGCTGCCCTGCACGAGCCAGCCGTCGGTGAAGGCCTTCGACGCGTAGAGCGTGCCGGCGAAGTACTTGCGCTCGGCTTTGGGGAACGCCTTCGCGAGGCCCGAGCCGGGGTTGCCGATGAAGTACGTCGCGCCTTCGTCGTTCGACATGTCTTCGACGGCGTTGAAGAGCCAGTTGTGCGTGCCGATGAGGCCCACGCGCAGGTTCGAGATGACCTCGTACTCGAGGCCGGCGGTGAGCTCTCCCTTGGCCGTGGGTTGAAGGTTCGGGTCGACCATCGTGCGGCCGGCGGCGAAGCGCACGTAGTTGGGAGACGGCGCGAGCGGGTCTTCGTTGAGCGCCACCGCGTTCGCCTTGTCGGTACAGCCTTTGGCGCCGTTTCCAATCGGGTCACAGCCAGCCGCAGAATTGTACGTATAGGTTTGATACTCGCCGGTGAGCGCACGGTCGGCCATCTGCAGGGGGATGTTCTGGTGATAGACGGCGTAGTTCGCGAACACCTTCGAGCGGCCGGCTCCCGTGAAGTCGTAGATGAGGCCGACGCGCGGCGAGAGCATGTTGTTGAGCGAGAGGCCCAGCTCGCCGTTCGACGCGAAGAGCTGCTGCGTGTCGTAGCGAAGGCCGCCGTTGAGCGTGACGGCGTCGAGAATCGTCCAGCTGTCCTGCAGGTAGAGGCCGGTCGTGAACTGGCTCGGCGTGGTGCGCACGTTGAGGAGCGGCACGCGGTCGTCGGGGTTCGCGAGGTACGACTGGTCGCGCTGCCCGAGGAAGTCGGCACCGGGCACGGCCGGCAGGTCGATGAGGCTCACGCCGCCCGAGTACGACTTGTTCACGCGGTACTGCGTCCACTCCACGTCGGCGCCGGCGCGCGCGATGTGATGGCCGAGCAGCTGAAACAGGTACGAGACGTTCACCCGCGCCTGCAGGCGGTCGGCTTCGGACTCCGACATGAAGCCGCGGCCACCGATGTTGTACGTCGCGCCGCCGCCGGTGACGGGGCACGCCATGACGTACCGGTTGAGGCCTTTGTACGGCACGCGCTTGCTGGCGATGAAGCCGGCGGGCTCGCAGAGGTCGGCGACGCCAGCCGGCAGCTCTTCGAAGTCACGAATCGACAGCGGCGGGTTGCGGCGGAACTGCGTCTGGGGAACGCCCGCGAAGCCCGTCGTCTGGCCCGGGTGCGAGCCGTCGTTCGGGAGCCGTGCCTGCTCGGTGCGATTCCACCCGGCGGTCGCGTCGACCAGCAGGTGTTTGTCGAGGAAGCTGCCCGTGTACTTGAGCGAGGCCGTCGTCGAGTTCGTGGTGTCGAGGTCGGCGCCGTAGCCGAGCGGCGCGAACACCGGAGCCACGCGCTGCTGCGGGCTGCCCGTCACCGAGAGCGCGAGCGAGTTGTTGCCATCGATGAGCCACGTCAGCTTGCCGAACCAGGTGAAGGCGCGGCGGTCGTCGAAGCGCGAGTTGCTGGTGACGCCCTCGGTGCGAATGTTGCCGGCGTCGTCGTAGAGGAAGTCGCTCGCGTCGTCGTTGAGCAGAAAGCGCCGCACGCCACGCGTCACGCGCTGCCGGTCGTACGACTGCGCGACGCCGCCGTAGAACCAGAGCTTGTCCTTGATGATGGCGCCGCCGAGGTCAGCACCGAAGTCGCCGGTGTTGTGGCGCTTCGTCGTCGTCTCGAGCGAGCTGCCTTCGTTGCGCACGGTGCTGGGGGTCGCCGTCAACGCGCCCGGCCACCAGTTGCCCCACACCGAGCCGTGGAAGTCATTGGAGCCCGACTTCGTCACCACGTTCAGCACGCCACCGCCTGCGCGGCCGAACTCGGGCATGTACCCGCCGGTGATGACGTTCACCTCTTCGACGAACTCGAGGGGCAGCAG
>JAEUJR010000544.1 GCA_016793585.1 Archangium sp. | reverse complement strand
CCTGCGGCGGTTCCTCCCGAGGCCGCGGTTCCTCCGGCGCTCGACGAGCGACCTCCGGCCGAGACGAAGCCTCCACCAGAAGCCCCACCATCAGGCTCCGAAGTCATGGGGCAGCCGAACAACGTCAGAACCGCGAACACTACGAGCGTGGACCGTGAATGCATGTTCCCCCCGGAACGAGACCTCGCCGCATATCGCATTGGCACGGCACTGCCGTGCATCCTTCTTCTGAACATCACGGCCCACATGAGGTGATCTGTGGCCGATTTGACGCCCCGGAACGGCGCGGCATGCGACAGACGTCCAACCCCTATGGAACGCCGCGCCCTCGCCCTCGCCCTCGTCGTCAGCACCCTCATCGCCTCGGTCGCCTGGAGCGTCGTTCGCCTCTCGCGCCCCACCACCATCGACGTGCGTGGCTCGGCCAAACGCCGCATCACCTCTGATCTCTCGGAGTGGTCGGCCTCGGTCAGCACCACGAAGAAGGATCGCGTCGAGGCGTACACG
This sequence comes from Archangium sp., assembly GCA_016793585.1. The sequence goes on along the minus strand of JAEUJR010000544.1, from coordinate 6,011 downwards.
GCCCTCAAGAAAGACGTCGAGTCGGTCGTCGCCTTCCTCGAGCAGGCCGGCTTCCCGCGCGAGCAGGTGCGCATCTCGGCCGCCTCACTCGATCAGCGCTCGCACGAAGAGGTGACCGAAGAGAACAACCGCATCACCCGCAAGACGGTCTTCGACGGCTGGAGCGCGAGCCAGACCGTCAACGTCGTCTCGAAGGACGTGCAGCGGGTCGAGCGCGTGTCTCGTGAGGCGACGCAGCTGCTCGAGAAGGGCATCGACATCGCCTCGCAGTCGCCCTCGTACCTGTTCACCGGCGTCAACGCGCTCAAGATCGAGATGCTCGCCGAGGCCTCGCGTGATGCCCGTCAGCGCGCCGAGCGCATGATCGAAGCGGCCGGAGGTGGCGCGAAGGTCGGCAGCGTCGTGGGCATCGACACCGGCGTCATCAACATCAACGCGGCGAACTCCACCGACACCTCGTGGGAGGGCAACTTCGACACGTCGTCCTTCGAGAAGGACATTCTGACGACGGTGCGGGTGCGCTTCGAGGTGAAGAACTGATCACTTCGTCTGCAGCACGCTGGGCGGCTCGGCCTGGCGCAGCGGCCCGACCAGACGCCACTGGCTCTGCACCAGGAAGTACTCGACCGAGCGGCCGCAACCCGACACCTTCACGTTCGACGCGGCGAGCGGCTGCTTCACCTCTTCGAACTCGAGCTGCGAGGCCTTGCACGACAGATCTGACGTCGCGCGCGGCGTGAGCTGATCACGCACCTGCGCGAGGTTCAGGCTGCAGCCCGCGAGGAGCAGAAGAAGGGCGGCCGGGCGCATCAATCGCGGTAGCGACGAAGCACGAGCACGGCGTTGGTGCCGCCAAAGCCGAACGAGTTCGACATGGCCGCGTCGACCCGCACCTCACGCGCCTTGTTCGGCACGTAGTCGAGCTCGCACTCGGGGTCTTTGTTGAACTGGTTGATGGTGGGCGGAATGATGCCGCGCTGGAGCGCGAGCGCCGTGAACACCGCCTCAGCGCCACCGGCAGCTCCCAGCATGTGGCCCGTCATCGACTTCGTGCTCGAGACCATCAGCTTCTTCGCGTGCTCGCCGAAGACGCGCTGAATGGCCTTCGACTCGTGCAGATCGTTGAAGGGCGTCGAGGTTCCGTGGGCGTTGATGTAGCCGATATCTTCGGCCTTCAGGCCCGCCGACTGGAGCGCCAACCGCATGCACCGCTGCGCACCTTCGTGTTCGGGCGCGGGCGCGGTCTCGTGGTGCGCGTCGCTGTTGGCCGCGTAGCCCACGAGCTCGGCGATGATCTTCGCGCCACGGCGCTTGGCGTGCTCGAGCTCTTCGATCACGACGAGGCCGGCGCCTTCACCCATCACGAAGCCGTCGCGGTCCTTGTCGAAGGGGCGGCTGGCGGTCGCGGGGTCTTCGACGCGGGTCGAGAGCGCATGCATGGCCTCGAAGCCACCGATGCCGAGCGGGGTAATCGCCGCTTCGGCGCCACCCGCGATCGCCGCGTCCATGTCGCCCCAACGAATGGCCTTCCACGCCTCACCGATCGCATGCGCGCTGGTGGAGCACGCCGACACGGGCGACCAGTTCGGGCCGCGCGCGTTGTAGCGCATCGAGATACGGCCCGGCGCCATGTTGACGATCATGCGCAGAATGAAGAACGGCGAGAGGCGATCGAAGCCCTTCTCGAGGCCGCCCTTGTGGCTGTCTTCGAACGACGCGAGCCCGCCGATACCGCTGCCGACGATCACGCCGACGCGCTCGGGCTCGTAGCCTTCGGGCTTGTCGAGGCCGATTGGCAGACCCGACTCGGTCATCGCCATCTCGGCCGCGGCCAGCGCGAAGTGGTTGAACCGGTCCATGCGGCGGGCTTCTTTGCGGTCGAGGTGGTTCTCGACCTGGAAGTCGCGCGCCTCACCGGCGATCGTCACCTTGAGCTTCGCGTCCTGGAACTGGGTGATGCGGCCGATGCCCGAGGTGCCATTGATGGCGGCCTGCCAGGACTTCTCGGTCCCCGTGCCCAGGGCGGTGATCAGACCCGTGCCGGTGATGACGACGCGACGTTGAGCGCTCATGGTGACGGTTCCCGAAGGCCTCTTCGAAGAGAGGCCGTCAGCTCACTTCTTGTGCGTGTTGATGTAGTTGATCGCGTCGCCGACGGCCTTGATGTTCTCGGCCTCCTCGTCGGGGATCTCGATCTCGAACTCTTCTTCCATCGCCATGACGAGCTCGACGATGTCGAGCGAGTCGGCGCCCAGGTCCTCGATGAAGGAGGACTCCATCTTGATCTCGTCCTCGCTGACGCCGAGCTGGTCGGCGATGATCGACTTGACCTTGGCTTCGATGTTCTGGGCCGTCATTTGCTTATGTCCTTGCGGTGATGGGAGAGGAAAAACGGTTGCGCCGCGCCCCTAGCACACAGGGAAGTGGCCAACCAACGGTGAAACTACATGTACATGCCGCCATTCACCTTGAGGACTTCTCCGGTGATGTACGAGGCGGCGTCTGAGGCGAGAAAAGCGACCGCCTTCGCGATCTCTTCGGGGTTCCCGATGCGACCCAATGGAATGGCGTCGGCCATCTTGGCCTTGAGCTCATCGTTGAGGGCGGCCGTCATGTCGGTGGTGATGAAGCCGGGCGTGACGGCGTTGACGCGAATGTTCCGGGAGGCGAGCTCTTTGGCGACCGACTTGGTGAGGCCGATGAGCCCCGCCTTCGAGGCCGCGTAGGCGGCCTGACCGCCGTTGCCCATCTCTCCGACGATCGACGAGACGTTCACGATCGCCCCGCCCTTCTGCTTCATCATCGGCCGGCTGGCCGCGCGCATGAGCGAGAAAGCGCCCTTCAGGTTCGTGTCGAGGGTCTTGTCCCAGTCGTCGTCCTTGAAGCGCATGAGCAGCCCGTCGATGGCGACGCCCGCGTTGTTCACCAGCACGTCGAGGCGGCCGTGCTCACGCATCACCTCGTCGACGCAGGCCGAGCAGGCGGCCGGGTCGCTCACGTCGAACTTCTTCGCCTGGGCTTTCACGCCCGCGTCGGTGAGCAGCTTGATGGTCTCGACCGCGGCGGCTTCGTTGCCCGCATAGGTGATCACGACGGTGGCGCCACGGTTCGCGAACTCGAGCGCGATCGCGCGGCCGATGCCTCGGGAGCCGCCCGTCACCAGAACGATCTTGTTGTTGAAGTCCTTCATCACAGTCTCCCGGGGAGGCGCGCGCCCTGTGCAAGCGGGGGGCCCTTCACTGCGCGGCGTTTACGGAGTGATCAGGCCGATGTCGAGGACGGCAGGTGGCGAAGTTCGTTCGCACCGATGACAAACTGCACAAATGCTTTCGCACCCCGTTCGGCTGTTCGTGCTGCTCCTCGTGCTCGTCTCGGGCTGTGACGGTCGCTGCTCGTTGGAGCCAGCGCCCGGCCCCTGCCGCGCGTACTTCCCCAGGGCGTTCTTCAACCCCGCGACGAAGCGGTGCGAGAGCTTCGTCTGGGGTGGCTGCGACGGGGTCGTGCCCTTCGACACCGTGAAGGAATGCCAACAGGTCTGCGGCGGCTGATCAGGGCGCGGCGAGCGCCTTCTCGAGGCTCGCAGGGTCTTCGACGTTCACGCACTCGAGGCCCTTGGCGATGCGCTTCACGAGGCCACACAGCACCTTGCCGGGCCCGAGCTCGACGATCTTCGTCACGCCGGCCTTCTCGAGCGACTGCACGCACTCGATCCACCGCACCGAGCCGGTCACCTGACGGAGCAGCAGCTCCTTCACCTTCGAGGGGTCTGCGTTCGGCGTGGCCTCGACGTTGGTCACCACCGGCGCGCTCGGCGCCTTGAACGCGACCTTCGAGAGCACCTCGTCGAGCCGCGGCACCACGGGAGACATCAGGGCGCAGTGGAACGGAGCGCTCACCGGCAACGGCAACACGCGCTTGGCACCGGCTGCCTTGATCAGCTCACCCGCGCGCTCGACGGCCTTCGCGTGACCGGCGATCACCGTTTGCGCCGGCTCGTTGAAGTTCGCGCACGAGACGATCTCCCCCTGCGCGGCCTGTTCGCACAGCTCCTTCACCTTCTCGGGAGCAAGCCCCAGCACGGCCGACATCGCGCCGACCCCGGCAGGAACGGCCTCTTGCATGAACGTGCCACGCGCGCGCACCGAACGAACGCCATCGGCCAGCGACATCGCGCCGGCTGCGACGAGCGCCGAGTACTCACCGAGCGAGTGCCCCGCGACGAACGCAGGCGCCGTCGAGAACCGCTTCGAGAAAACCGCGTGCGCCGCCACCGACACGGTGAGGATCGCCGGCTGCGTGTTCGCCGTCAGCTTGAGCGCGTCTTCGGGCCCTTCGAAGCACAGGGTCGAGAGCTTCTCCTTCAGCGCGTCATCGGCGGCTTCGAACACCGCCCGCGCTTCGGGGAACGCCTCGGCGAGCGCCTTGCCCATGCCGACGTACTGGCTGCCCTGCCCTGGAAACACGAACGCCACGGAACCCATGGTTCAAGCTCCTTCGAAGAGTCTGAAAAGCACCGACTGTTACCAGCGAACGATGCCGCTGCCCCACGACATGCCCGCGCCGATGGCCATCATCAGAATCGTGTCGTTCGGCTTGAGCTTCCCGGCACGATTGGCCTCGTCGAGCGTCATGGGCAGCGAGGCCGACGACGTATTGCCGTATTTGTCGATGTTGAGGAAGGCCTTCTCTTTCGGCACCTTCACGCGCTCGAGCACCGCGTCGATGATGCGCACGTTCGCCTGGTGCGCGACGAGGTGCGTGACGTGATCGGCGGTGAGGTTGTTGTGCGCGAAGGCCTCGTGCACCGCGTCGGTGAGCGCCCGCACGGCGAACTTGTAGACGTCACGGCCGTTCATCGAGACGAACTGAAGGCGCTGGTCGATGGTCTCGTGCGACACGGGCGTCTTCGAGCCACCACCCGGAATGCACAGAATGCCCGTCTGCGCGCCGTCGGTGTGCAGGTGCGTCGAGATGATGCCGCGGCTCTCGTCGCTCGAGGGGCCGATCACCATCGCGCCGGCGGCGTCGCCGAAGAGCACGCAGGTGTTTCGATCTTTCCAGTCGACGATGCGGGTCAACAGCTCGACGCCGATCACGAGCGCCCGCTTCGCCTTGCCCGTCTCGATGAACTGCGACGCGACCGAGAGGCCAAACAGCGAGCCGGCGCAGGCCGCCGAGAGATCGAACGCGAACGCCTTCGTCGCCCCCAGCTTGTGCGCGACGAACGCCGCGCAGGCTGGCATCGGCATGTCGGGCGTGACCGTGCCGACGATGATCAAGTCGAGCTCGTCGGCCCGCGTCGACGCCATCTCGAGCGCCCGAATGGCCGCCTTCACCGCCATGTCCGAGGTGTTCTCGCCCGGCGCCGCGACGTGTCGCTCACGAATGCCAGTGCGCTCGACGATCCACTCGTCGGTCGTCTCGACGATCATCTCGAGATCGCGGTTCGTCAGCACCTTCTCGGGGACGTAACTTCCGGTGCCGATGATGTGTGCGCGCATGCGGGGGCGCTCCTTACCCAAGAAACCAACTGCATGTCACTGCGTCGGTTTCTTCGCAGTGCCAGTCGCCGCGAGGGGTTGGCGAGTCGAACCGCGACGGAAACACGAAAACCCCTCGAGGCGCTGGTGAGAGCGCTCCGAGAGGTCGGGCTGAACGGATTGAAGAAGGTTCAACCGCGTGTCGCGGCTGAGATCAGTCGCTGGTGCCGCGCGCGACCTTCTTGCCGTCGTAGTGACCACACGCCGGGCAGATGCGGTGAGGCATCGTCGGCGCGCCGCAGTTCGAGCACTTGATCACCTGCACGGCAGTCTTCAGCTTGTTGTTGCCAGCGCGGCGGCGATCACGCCGCATCTTCGAAGTGCGCTTCTTGGGTACGCCCATGGCTTCGTCTTCCTTTCGACAACTTCAGTTCTTCAGCTTGATGTCCTTCAACTTCAACAGCCGGACATCGATGTCTTTCTTCTCGGAGTGACCGCAGTCCTTCTCGTTCAAGTCCTGCCCGCAGGTGG